>NZ_BAABMI010000086.1:0-10216 GCF_054785195.1 Secundilactobacillus muriivasis
AACGTGTCCCCTTGGATTTAGACCCCAGCTTGTCCCCTAGGGCTTTAAAAATCGCACCGGCCATGATATAATAGTCATTAAATAACGATGACTTTTATGTGGCGCTCACCGATGCCAGTCGGTGGGTGTTTTTTTATGTTCTATTTTATGTCTAAATAATATCTCAATAGCAAGAATAAGTAAAGGCACTTTTTACATAGTTCTATAGAACTATGTAATCTATAATTCTATAAATCTATAGTTCTATAAATCTATAGATGTTCATTTCTATAGTTCTATAAATCTATAGTTCTATAGAGCTGCTATGTCGGCAATATTCGCTATTTATTAGAACTATAGATCTATAGTTCTATAGTTCTATAGATATTAATTTCTATAGTTCTATAGATTTGAATAAAATTTTCTATAGAATTTTATTTTTTTGTGCTATAATTTTTCCCAAAAGGATGTGTCTATGTTGACCACAACTATTACAACCGGGAATTTTAAAGGTGGAGTTGGAAAAACAACTAATGCTGTTATGATTGCTTACACCTTATCTAATAGAGGGAAAAAATCCTTAATAGTAGATCTTGATCCACAAGCTAATGCTACAGACTTGCTGTTTACAACAATGAGCCAAGTGTATGGAACTAAACCTGATTTTAGCGAAACGCTTGAAGTTGCTTTAAAAAAAGGTAGTTTAGAAAATGCAATTGTTCATGTAAATGATAACTTAGATTTACTTCCTTCGGATGATGATTTACAGAACTATGATAAATTTCTAAGCTCTTCGTTTCCTGATGACTACACACAAGATCATTATTTCTCTAAACTATTATCAAAAATTTCAAGTAAATATGATTTTGTAATATTAGACGTTCCCCCACAATTAAACAAATTTACTGATTCCGCTTTGGTTGCAAGTGATTACGTTATTGTTATTTTGCAAACCCAAGAGCGCTCATTGCGAGGGGCAGAAACATACGTTAAGCACTTATTGCAAATCAAAGACGATTACTCTCTCGACATTGATTTGTTAGGCGTTTTACCTGTCTTACAACAAAACGGAAATGATTTAGATTTAGACGTTATCGAAGATGCAACTACAAGCTTCGGCAATGCAAACATGTTTAAACAAAAGGTGCGTCAGATGGCTAGACTAAAACGATTTGATCGCACTGGTATAACAAATAATGCTAGCCATGACATAAACGACAGAAGGGTTCACTATCTTTATGATTTGGTTGTAGATGAATTATTAGAACGTTTAAAATTGATTAGAGGTTAAAAAATGACTGCTAACGATAAAATGGGATTAGGTGCTTTTGGAGAAACTAGAAAGAATAAAACCACACGACCTCAGAAAATTGAGCCACAAAAATTTGAAGAACAACACAGAAGCATGCCAAATGACCAAGTACTAATTAAGCCAAAACGTAGATTGACAGCAAAAGATACTCCAAAGTCTGTCCAGGCACAATTAGACACTCATATGGCCATAAAGCAAATAGCTACCATTGAAAATAAGCGAAACTATGAGGTTCTCAACGAAATCGTTGAAAGCTATGTTCAAAATATGCCGAACCAAAGCAAAAAATTGGTAATAGATAGTGTTAGAGCTGTTCAACAAAATATGCGAGATTTTTAAATATCTATAGATCTATAGTTCTATAGAATGGACGTCTTGTATAACTGCAAAATTAACGAATAACACCACGCGCGCTCAGACAACACGTTCAGCTTTTAGACGTATACTTGTCCGTTTAAATGAAGCAGAATGCACACAAAAAAGCCACCCACCTGAAGTGAACCCACAAGTTTGGACAACTAAATTAAGCTGCTAACTGATTGGCAAGTTCTCGGTATTGTACCGGTGACTTGCCTTTTAGTTTGGTCCTGATTCTACGGTTATTATAAAATTCAATCCATTCAGTCATCGCTTGCGCGAGACTTTCTGAATTTTCGAAGTGTTCATCCATCATCTCTGCTTTCATGAGATGAAAAAATGATTCCATGGCGGCGTTATCTAAGCAAGTCGCCTTACGGGACATACTCTGAAAGGTATGATGAGTTTTAAGCGTTTTTTGCCACTGTTTATGTTGATACTGAAATCCTTGATCTGTGTGTACCGTTGTTCTATAAGGAAGCTCAGGTAATCCATCTAATGCTTCTTTTAGTGGTTTCAACGCAAATTCAAGAGTTGGGTGTGCGCTAATGTTAAATGGTAGATTGTAAAATTAATCCGACCGCTGTTCGGATTAAATTTGCAATCTACCAAACACCCTCCAAAAATATAAGTAAAGAAAATAGGGTCCCTATTTTCTTTTAATACCGTATTTCACACGGTATCGAATAAAGGTCGTCCGTTTAATACCTGTATTTCGGGACACATCAATGTCACTCATGCCAGCTCGATAAAGCTTAAAAGCATGTTGCAAACGGGGATCATCTTTGGCATATTGGGGTTTGCGCCCATGATATTTACCCTGCTGCTTAGCTAAGGCAATCCCTTGTTGCTGGCGCTCAATGATTCGCTTACGTTCACTTTCGGCCTGATACTTATAGAGTTCAATAATCAAGTTGGTCATCAGTTGACGTAAATTTGGGTCAGCAATCCCTGTCATGGACGGCAAATTTAACACATCTAGGGTGGCACCCTTATTTTGAATGGAGTTCATGATCTTAGTCAAATCATGGTTGTTTCTGCCTAAGCGATCTAATTCAGTGACCATTACAATATCACCCTCACGAATATAGGCCAGCATTTTTTGCAGTTCTGGCCGATTAGTGTTAGCCCCACTTAATTTATCCGTAAATAATTTATCAACGTCTTTTAAAGCCGCTAACTGTCGATCTAAATGTTGCTCCTTGGAACTCACACGCGCATAACCGATTTTAGCCATTTCCAATTCTCCTTTTGGACAGTTCTAATGAACACTTGTAATTCCTAGTATAGCACAGAAATAAAAAAGACCATTAGGGTATACCCTAATGGCCTTTTCTAAAAGCTGTTTCAGATCTTTGTCTTCCAGACTTCTTTTTGAGGGCCTGTGGGCTTTATAGCGATAGTAATGCGCTCTTGAAACCCCGATGACTCGCCACATCTTAGTTACCTGGTAATTTTGGCTTTCTTGTTGGATATAATCAAAGATATCGGTTATCTCTGCGCAAGGAAGCCGAGGGCTTTTTTTAGGATTTCGTTCTCCTCAGACAGGGAAGCCAGCCGCTTTTCCATCGCTTTAATTTCGTCTGGCGATTTACCGGATTGAGTTTTGGCTTGGCCCTGGATCCACTTATGAACGGTTGAATAGCCAATGCCATATTCTCTGGCCAGTTGGGCGGCTGATTCGCCTTGTTTATATAGGTTGATGATGTTTTGTTTGAATTCTTTGTCGTAACGAGTTGGCATGTAAAAATTCCTTCCTTTTGAGAGACGATTTATTCATTATACGCTCTCTTAAAAGTTGTCTCAGGAATCAGCTTACATCCAACTTGAAAAGAGTACCTTACAACGGACAATTACCATTATTGTTATGGTGATGGGGATTATCACGCTGCTGGCGACCTTGGGGCTATTAATGTGGGTTATTGTACCGATGGTGCTGCACGGATCCGGCCTTAAGTCGATTTGGGACACTTGGCACCCTGAATTAACGGGTTGGGGCGCCGTTAGATGTATTGGGGCGATACTTACTAGCTTTTTGGTGATTTGTATCGAGCTGTTAGTGATCGGATTGCCAACCGTGATTGCGATTAAAATAATGGAATTTGTTGATAAATCGGATAGATAGGAAAACGCATAGCAAGACATTCAAATATTGGGTATTTTTTCAAAGCACGCAGGTAAACTTTAAAAGTTAACATAGTTCCAATGTAGACTTTTATCTTGCGGACAATGTAAAAGTCTACATTGGAACTTTTTTATAAATCATCTTTAATTTCTTGAAGTGTAGCATTAGAACTTGTAATTTATCTTTAGATAGGTTTTATTTATCAATGAGAATTACCTTTCTTAATTCGATATACAAGGATCCAGAAAGGTAATGCAATTAGAACAGTGCCAATTAACGGAATAAATGAATATAAAACAGCTGCGCATGTATAGTTATTTTGATAAATAACAAAATATAATAGAGCACCTGCAGAAACAATTATTCCCGAAATGGGTAAACTTTTAGTCGTGTAAAAGAGTAAATTTTTCTCATATTTTTTCATAAAAATTGCCTCTTATTAATGATTCATTGCACATGCACCTTCTGATGCAGCGCCACACACGACAGCGCAAGCTAAACCTGCGATGCCATTTACGGCAGCCCAAACTGCACAATAGGAACCACAAGCTAACACACCAGCCATACCGCATGAAAATTCTTTGCCATGAAATTTAAAATGCTTTGTCTTTTTTTTCGCCAGAATATTAATTTGATTCAGTTCATTGTTTGAGGCGGAAAATTCGGTTTTTGGTGATGTGCTCTTAGTAGTACCTTGCTCAGCAGAGAAGCTTACAACCTTATTATTGCTCTTATCAACAACCGTTTGAGTTAATATTGTAGTATTTTTGTCATTATTTTTTTAAACATTATAAACAACATCCGTTGATATAGAAGGATCTACTGAGGATGTTGCACGATAATTATATGGTGTGACTGCGTCTTGGTCATTGGTATAACCACGTTTTTTTATATTATTTAAATAGTTATTTATTTTCTCACTTTTATTTAAATTTTTATATTATTTAAATAGTTATTTATTTTCTCACTTTTATTTAAATTAGAAACATCTTGCTGTGCATTGCTTGAGCTCAAAGACGAAACCTTTGCACTCAAGTTTGAATATTTAAGCTCTGTATTTAAATTATGGTAATAAGATCCAACTCTAGTTTTAGCCGAACCATTAATTGGGAATAAGAACGAGCCAAGTAATACAGTAACTGAGCACATTAGTAGTCCGATAAATATTTTTTTAAAATGTTTTGCCTTACTCATAATCAACAACTCCTCTAATTTTTAAGGAACCCTTATTGTAAGAACTTGTCTACTACTGAAATTTTGGATTCTCCAACTAAACGTGTAACCTCATGGGTGCCATTGTATTTTATTAAAGTTGGTATAGCATTTACATGCAGTCCCTTTAATTTTTTATAGCTAGAATTAGGTTCGTTAGCTAAATCGACTTTAAAGATTTCCTTGTTAGGATGCTTAGCAATAGCTTGTCGGTAAATCTTTTTCATTTTTTGACAATGAATGCAGTATCTAGAAGCATAGAGGACATACGTTATCTTTCTTTTCTTTTGTTTGAGCAATTTTAATGCGGTGGTTAATTTTACATTCACCACTTTTCCTTCTGACTTTGCGAGCACTGTACTTGGAAGTAAAAACATGAGGCTGATTCCTATTACGAACAAGCAAAAACTGCTTAAAACTGTTATTTTTCGTTTTTTCATAAAAAGCCTCCTCAACACATAAAATCGATGTTAAAACAATCAATATATGCTACATGCTCATAATATCATAATTAATTTTGTTTGTGGCAAATTCTATAATTAATCCGAACAAAAATAAAAAAAGGCCCAAAGCAATCTCTTACAATGGTAGTAGTTAATTCCAACCAGCTATAAGGAGTGATTACTTTGGGTACTTCTACTTTATCACGTTTTCAACGTGGTGCGCTAGCTCAACTGGTCAGTGAAGGCCATCATACTTACC
Organism: Secundilactobacillus muriivasis; assembly: GCF_054785195.1. Classification (NCBI taxonomy): domain Bacteria; kingdom Bacillati; phylum Bacillota; class Bacilli; order Lactobacillales; family Lactobacillaceae; genus Secundilactobacillus; species Secundilactobacillus muriivasis. Next base: position 5,688 of record NZ_BAABMI010000086.1, read on the forward strand.
AAGATATGGCTGACGCCTTAGGCGTTGCCAAATCAACTATTAGCTATGAATTAGATCGGGTCAAACCCTATGATCCCGAATTAGCGCAACAAGACGCAGATCATAAAAGGCGGGCTTGTGGTCGCCATTCAATTCTAACGCCATCATTGACAATTTTAATTACCAACCACCTACGTTTAACTTGGTCACCAGAAGCGATTGCGACAGCTTTTAACCTGAGCACCGCTTCAATTTATAACTGGCTTAAGCTTGGCTGGTTACCTTTCAACTTGGCTGATCTACCTAATCGAAATGTCCGACAGCGCCGAGCTAATGAGCATCGTGGCACATTTACAAGTGGGACTTCCATTGAACAACGACCAAAATCTGTCAATCAGCGATTAGCTTTTGGTCATTGGGAAGTCGATACGGTACTTTCTAGCCGAGGTCAGTCACAAGCATGTTTGGTCACTTTTGTAGAACGTAAAACCCGGCTTCTATGGGCTATCAAAGCCCCTAATCGCACCGCCAAGGCCTTAAATGATACCTTTGGAAAGTTTATGGGGACCTTCGGTTCCCAAGTGAAATCTATAACTGTTGATCATGGTAAGGAGTTTGCCGATTATCGATCCATAGAACAAGACTATCAGATTAAAGTTTATTTTTGTCACCCGTATTCACCATGAGAACGGGGATCCAATGAATATTTCAATCGACGGTTACGTTGGTTTTTCCCGAAAAAGACTAACTTTGACCAGATAACGACTGATGAAATCCTGGCAGCACTTGAGCTTATTAATCAACGACCATTAAAAATCCATCATCAACAGACTGCCATTGAAAGTTTCCGGGCTTGTTCGGATTAAACTTGTAATTTGCCTTATATTAGTTATATTGTTGATAAGAGCGAGACATATCGCAAGCAAGAACATCACGAAATGTATTCTTAAATTTGCGTTATGAGAACCATAATAAATTTATTGGAACAGCTCTCTCGAATTTAAGGGGTTGATTAATATTAGTTTCCTATTTTTTAGTTATTTATCTATTCCAGCTTTATTCTATCCCGGCTATATTAAATTATGAAGCCTAAACGTCAAGCGGTTCGCGTATAATAAACTAGTGAGTAATTTAAAAGTGGGGGAAGGACTGTCTTTATGTTGGAACTGTCGTTTGAAAAAGAAGTTGTTAAAACCTTAACGACCGGAAGTAACCAATGGGTGGAACGAAAAGACCTATATGGTGCGACACCGGATCAATTGTGGGCTAATTTTCGCGATAAATTAAACAACAATAACTATGCCAAATTGCAGGGACGCCCTTTAACGGATACTGAATTTAATCAAGTCAAACGGGCGATTGAAGTCCGAACACCTTACGAAGCGGCTAAATTATTAGCCGCCGAAAATGGCATTGGCAAAGTTGAAGTTGAACGTGATGATGCTAAGCTGGGCACGGTGACGCTGGAGTTGTTTTGGAAAGCGGACGTCGCTGGCGGTAAATCTAGTTATGAAGTGGTGCGGCAAGCGGTCCGGCAACGGTTAGCTGGTACTCAAGACGTCGATCCTGATCGCCGCTTTGACGTAACCCTATTGATTAATGGGTTACCCTTAATTCAATTGGAACTAAAAAAAGCCACGGTCGAACTTAACCAGGCGTTTAATCAAATTGAAAAATACGCGCAAGAAGGTAAATATACGGGGATTTACTCGCTGCTGCAAATGTTTGTGATCATGACGCCGGATAGTACGGCGTATTTTGCGAATGCCGAACCGGATCATTTCAATAAAGCCTTTTTGTTCAATTGGCGAACGCGGGATAATCACCCCGTGGAAAACGGCTTAGCGTTTACGCGCCAAGTCCTTAATATTCCCATGGCCCACAAAATGGTCAGTGAATATACGGTCATCGACCAAGAACGTCAGAGCTTAATTCTCTTACGGCCTTATCAGATTTATGCGATTGAAGCCGTGATGCACCGGATTCATGACCATCAGGATGGTTTCATTTGGCATACCACGGGTTCTGGTACAACACTCACCTCATATAAAACCGCTAAATTAGCTGCGCAAGATCCTGGTGTGGATAAGGTCATCTTTTTAGTTGACCGGCGGGATTTAGATGAACAGACAACTAGCAACTTTAGTGCCTATGCTGCCAATGATGATATTGCCATTAACGAAGCGCAAAATACCGGTGATTTAATGCGTAAGTTGCAACAAAATGACGGTAAGGTCTTGGTTACCTCGATTCAAAAACTCCATCGGGCGGTCAAAAAAACGCAAGCCCAGTTGGCAACCGGTAAGCAATCCCGCTTTAGCAAGACTTTAAAGCAACGGGTGATCTTCTTTGTTGACGAAGCCCACCGGTCGCAGTTTGGTAAGATGCAAAAGGAAATTCGGGACGCGTTTGTCAATAGTAATTGGTATGGTTACACCGGCACTCCCATCTTTAATGAAAATAAGAAACAGCTCAAGGGTGATCTAGCGGTTACCACTGAGGAACTATTTGGTAAAGTCTGTCATGTTTATAACTTGCGAGACGCCTTAGAGGATCAAGCCGTGTTACCGTTTAACGTGGAACACGTAACGACGATTGGGAAAGACACGTTAATAACCCGGGCCCTCGAAAAAGAAACTCAGCGCGTCAAAGCGCGTCGTGATAAGCAAGGCCGCCTGCTGAGTATGGCTGATGAAGCGAAAATTCAAGCCAAGATTCAAGCGATGTCAGTCAAGGACTTGGAAGAAACGTATTTAACTCCGGCTGACTTTGAGACTGATGAACATATTAACCAAGTTGTTCAATATATTTTACAAAAAGGCCCACGTAAAACCAGCTTGGGGCATGGCAACTACAATGCGATTTTAACCACCAGCTCCATTGAAATGGCGCAACGCTATTATCAAGCCTTTAAAGCCGCGAAAAAGACTACTCACAATCAGCTAGATCCTGATTGGCCCCGAATTGCGATTACTTATTCATTAAGTGAAAACGAAGATCAGAGTGCGCACAAACATGACCAAATGGCCACCATTTTAAAGGATTATAATCAGCAGTATCATACTAATTTTGATTTAGCCGATTTGAATCTCTATAACGAAGATGTCGCAAAACGGGCTGCCCGGCGTGAGGCGGTCTTTGCTCATTTGAAAACCGATCAAGAAATTAATTTAGTGATTGTCGTACGCCGTTTATTAACAGGCTTTGATGCCCCTCGGCTAAACACGCTCTTTGTTGACCGCACCTTAGCCTATCAAGAACTTATTCAAGCCTACTCACGCACCAACCGGCTCCAAAACCGGGAATTAAAACAAGAAGGCCAAATTGTGACCTTTCGGGTACCGGCAATCATGGAAGCTAATGAACGTGAAGCTTACAAGTTATATAGTGGCGAAGGCTCTTTTAATGTCATCATTCGTCCCACTTATCAGCAGGCCGTCTTAAAATTTCAAAAGGCCGTGGACGATTTAAAAACCATTGCCCCGACGCCGACGGCGGCCGATGACCTGAAAGGAACTACTGCCAAGGTGCAATTTGTGAAAGCATTTCGCCAAGTGAATCAGCAATTGAACTCGCTATCCATGTACAACGATTTCACTTGGAAAAATAGTGAAAAGGCCTTTGGTATCGCTCAGCCCGAAGTAGAATCCTATACGGGTAAATATCTGCGGATTAAAGCGGCGGTTACTAACCAAGAGCCTGAGAAAGTCCCCGAAGAATTAGCTGCCTTAGACTTTTCCCTAGCCGTTGGTTCAGTCGTCTTGGTGGATTATGATTATTTGACGCAATTAATTCAAGATTGGATTGATGAGCAGCAACAGTACACGACACCTGATCAAGCCCAAGCCCATATGACGGATTACCTGCAAAATAGTGCCAAAGTACAGGCTAGTTTGAATAAATTAGCGGAAACACAACCGCAACAGGCCCAGTTAATTCGCGAAGCCATGCCTTATATTGAGCAACAAATGCAACAGTTTCAGCAACAGAGTGACCAAAATCAAGCACCAGTAGCGTTGAATGCTCGGGAGTTGGTGGCTGATTATGCCCAGAGACAATTGGTTAAAAAAACGTCGGTATTCGCCCACACGTGGGGCTTAGATCAAACAGCCCTATTGCGGGTGGCGCGTGAACACACCGTGGGTACCGATGAATGGCATCATGAACAAGAATTAACGCAGTCAGCGAATTTAGCAGCGGCCTTACAAGCTCAAACTGCCGCTGGGCCGAAGATTCCAGCTATTTTGCCACTATACCGGATTAAGTCCCAGGCCGCTTGGCGGCAGTTTATTGAACACGATTTAGCAATTTATCTACAAAAATAAGTGAGGTTAAACAATGTCAGAAAAAACAACGCAAGCTAGTCAGCTTGAAAGCGCCCTATGGAATGCGGCCGATGTCTTACGTGGGAAAATGGACGCTTCTGAATATAAAAATTATTTATTAGGGTTAATTTTTTATCGGTTCCTATCTGAGAAAACCTTGACGACCTTTAGTGAATGGGCGGGTGAAACCGAAAATGTCACTCAGAAATATGCCCAGTATATGGA
>NZ_BAABMI010000087.1:0-9429 GCF_054785195.1 Secundilactobacillus muriivasis
TCTGTGGTTACTAAATATCATAAGGGAAGGCATTCCCTATTTCTATACAATTCAGAAATCTTTTATGCATTTACACACGATATTTTACGCTCTCGACAATTATTTTGGCATGCATAAGCGAGCAAATGAAGCTACAAATTAATGTACAAAGTAAGTAACCTGTGTTAATATTTGGGTATAAAGAAAGAGACCAGCTGTACACTGATCTCTTTAGGTCCGCTTTAAAGGCGGTAGCAAGAGACAGACAACTAAAGGTTGAAAGTATCAAAATAGACCGTAACCATTGATGTCAAACGGTTATGGCACGATATATTACTAGTTTCCACTTCATTGAGCATTACCGAGTAGCCTGGCCAGGCTATTCGGTAATGCTTTTATAAATTCGTCAAAAATAATAGTTAATGTTTCAACCGCCATGTCGAGTTTTTCACCTAGACCAGTAATTGTTTGTATCAGCCAATTCAACGCACTTACTAACTTAATATCAGGCAACGGTCGTCCATAATCGAAGAATAAGTCACCCAGCGTCCTGTCGTCCATATTTTCACGTTGCACCAATGCAAGGACGTCATAGCTTAACATGACCATTGCTAGGTGACCGCAAAGCCCATCATAGCTTTGGACTTGAGTCTGATCAAATTGCAGGTATTGTTTAGCGACTTTAAAATAACATTCGATCTGCCAACGCCGACCGTACATCTGAATGATTGCTTCTGGTCTTAGGTCAGTCATTGTGGTCGCCAACACAAGATATTGATCAGCCTGGCCACGTTTGGTTACGAAGACTAACTTCATTGGGATTTTTTCGCCATCAACTTCAAATGTGACGATTGGACTGTATAGATAGCTATCCTTAATTGGCCATTTACTGCGCCGTAAGTTAGTGTATAAAGTCTTAATATCCATTTCTCGGCCACGATAACGAAAATAGACCTTTTTAGTTTTTTTCAACATGCCAATCCCATGACAATGACGTTTTAGCAAGGCCGCAAACATACGCGGTGATGCATACCAGCTATCGAATAAGACGTACTTGACCTTGATGCCGGATTTGATTGCATCATCTACTAATTCTAAAGCGACATCGGTCATTTTACGGGTTGCCTGTGTACGTCGTTTCGCGGCCAGTGATCGTTGATCACTGGACTTAAGGCGTCCAAACCGATTTTTGGCGTGGCTTGATGACATCAAGGCAAAGTTCAGCGGTAAAAAAGTATTGCCGTCACTCCAGCCTAAAGTTAGTGTCCGAAAGCCTTTAAAATACTGCTGTTTGTCGTGGTCAAAAACACGAGCTAATAATTCAGTTTTGCGTGAAAATTCACGTTTAAACAATGAATCATCAATGATCAAAGCTTGTCGCCGTCTTGGATCGGTAAAATGTTGCACGTATTGGATCAAATGGATCGCTAATAGCTGAACCAGTCGTTGCCAATTAATATGTGGATCATTTAGACAATTGCGAACAGTTCGTTTTGAAAAATCGTTAGCCTTTTCTGCTCTAAAAATGGAGTAGCGATTAAAGATGGTGGTCAATAACCATTCAAATAATCGTTCAGTTTTAATACCGCGCGATTTATGGATATTGACACGACGCAAAATAGCGGAGAGATGGACCAATTTTGAAAAATGAGCAAAAGAATGATGAATATCAGTGTCATTGTATTGTATTGTAGACATAGGTATGAAACTCCTCTGTATGGTTTTTGTTTAGACGCTTTAAGTATACAGATGTGGATGGTTTCATGTCTATTTTTGTAGCAAAAAAGCCCTAACAGATCAGGGCTTAAGTGGAAATATTAACTTTCAACCTTTAGTTAAACTTGTAATTTGCCAACAACAAAAGAGTGTCAGTGTTTTTATGTACTGACACTCTTTTTAGTTATCTATTGCATTTTAGCTTCAATATTTGCTAATGTCACTTCTGAAGTAGACTCAAAATTCAGATCCGCTCCTGACAACACATCTGAAATACCAACTGCTAGTGATGTTTCACCTGCGCCATTGATTGAGGAAATTCCAGCAGCTGAATCTTCCAATCCAATGACATTTTCTGGATCTAAATGTAAGACTTCCGCAGCACGAACGAAGATTTCAGGATCAGGTTTTCCCTTTGTCAAAGTGGCGGGATCAACAATGTCAACAAAATACTCAGTTAATCCCAAATGATCTAGAATCATTGGTGCATTTTTAGAGGCTGAAGCTACCGACATTTTATAGCCGGCTGCCATAGCTGATTGAATGAAATCTTTCATGCCAGGTAAAACATCATCTTCCGTCAATGTTGAAATGAGTTGTTGATAATTATGATTTTTCTTTTCTGCTAATGCTTCTTTATCTGCTTGAGAAAAATCATCGGCATGATCCCCAGCATCCAAAATCATTTGCAAGGAAGCCATGCGACTGATGCCCTTCAAACCTTCAGCCAATTCTGGTGTCCAAGTTGTGCCAACCTCATCAGCTGTTTGATGCCAAGCTTCACCATGAAAACGCGCCGTGTCAGCAATAACGCCATCTAAATCAAAGGCAAAACCTTTAATATCTGAAAATTTAGCCATTTTTATTTATCCTCGCTTTTTTTAATTTGGTAAGTTACAGTATATGTTTTTGTTTCATTTGCTGGCAAAACAATATCACCAAAGCCTTCATGATTAACCGCATCAGGCAAGGTCTGCATCTCAATAGCAAGCGCTGTTTTAATGTCACTGCTATCATCAGGATTGGCAGTGAATACAACCACACCATTGCGATCTGAATCCACTGTCAAGGTCAAACTTTCATCGGGTGAAGTTAGTCCTACTCCCTCCCCTTGACGGCTGGGATCTAATACCCAAGCATCATCGTAATGCTCTTGTCCCAAGGCATGCAAATGCGCAAAATCAAATTTTGTATTTTGATTATCAATCACGTTACCGGTTGGAATCATGTGATTATCAACTTCAAGATGTTGACGTGATGCAATTTGTAATTTATGCTGACTGATATCTTGATCCTTACCAACTAAATTAAAGTAGACATGCGTCATTGGATTGAACAATGTATTCTCGGTTGAAACGCCACTAAATATAATGTCTAAACGATCTTCATCGTCCAATCGATAGGTCACTTGGGCAGCTAATTGTCCGGCGAATTCATCATCAAAAGTACGTGTGAAATTAATTTCCGCCGCTGTACCCAAATTTCTTGCTTCACCGTGCCAATTAACCGCATCAAAGCCATTAATGCCAGAGTGTAAAACATTGCCATGATCATTTGGCGTTAATGTAAAATGTGCCCCATTAATATCATAATCAGTTTTTGATAGACGACCACCAACACGACCAATTGTATTTCCAAAATGGAATGGATTATCTAAATACGCGGCTAAATCATCAAATTGGACTAACAATTCTTGTTTGACACCATCACGTTCAACGGAAAACGATTGCCAAGTTGCCCCGTATGAAATTGCAGTAATCTGTGTGTGCTTGATATTTTCTAGGGTAAACGCCGTCACGACTTTTCCGTCAGGTAATTGCCCAAAATCCTTCTCTACTACTTTCATGATATCCTTTCCTGCTATACAGCAAATGAGCGATTCCTCGCTCATCATCATGCTTATTACTTACTCAATTCAACAGGCTTACCGGCAACATCAATCGTAATTGGTTCGCCATCAATTAACTTGAAGTGGGAACCATCCTGATCAACGTCGACTTCAATTAAACGATCACGGAAGACTTGTCTAAATGAATAGTGTGACCATTTCTTCGGCAGGAATGGTGCGTAATGCAACTTGCCGTCGCGAACCCGCATCCCAGCGAATCCTTGGACCACCGCAATCCAGCCGCCGGTCATCGCCGTAATGTGCAGGCCATCAACGGTATCGTTGTTGTAGTTGTCCAGATCAAGTCGTGCTGTTCGTTCATAAAGTTCAACGGCTTTTTCTTCATAGTGAAGGTCAGCAGCCAACACGGAGTAAATGGCAGGTGACAAGCTTGACTCATGCACGGTGTATTGCTCATAGAAATCAAAGTTGGATTTCTTCTGTTCCGGTGTAAAGTCATCAATGAAGTCCCAGATACCCTGCAGTACATCCCCCTGCTTAATGTAAGGGGAGCGCAAAATCTTGTCCCATGACCAGTTCTGGTTCAATGGTAATTGATCTGCAGGAATTTCTGATACCGGCTTGAGATCTTTATCGAGGAAGCCATCGTGTTGAACGAAGATGTTGAGATCTTTGTCATATGGCAGATACATGTTGTCGACAATGTCTTGCCAATGCTTCTTTTCATCTTCACTAACATTCAGCTTCTTAGCTTGTTCGGGTGAAACTTCCTTAAGAATCTGAAGCGTGTATTTCAACGTCCACTGGGCCAGAATGTTGGTATACCAGTTATTATCAACGTTGTTTTCATACTCATCAGGGCCAGTCACGCCATGAATCATGTAATTCTTGTTTCGCTGGCTGTAGTGAACCCGGTCTGCCCAGAAACGGGAAATTTCGGTCAAGACTTTTGAACCTTCGTTTAGAACATACGAAGTGTCGCCGGTGTAACGGGTGTAATTGTAAATGGCAAAAGCAATATCGCCATTTCGGTGAATTTCCTCAAAAGTAATTTCCCATTCATTATGACACTCGATTCCGTCAAAAGTGACCATTGGAAACAGGGCACCCTTGAGTCCCTGCTGTTTGGCGTTATGGTACGCACCGTCCAACTGCTTGTAACGATACATCAAGAGGTTGCGGGTTACCTTAGGATCGGTAATGCCCAAGTAGACGGGCACTGCGAAGGCCTCGGTATCCCAGTAGGTTGCACCACCGTACTTCTCGCCAGTGAAGCCTTTCGGGCCGATGTTCAAACGTGAATCTTCACCATAGTAGGTTGAGAATAGCTGGAATAAGTTGAACCGAATTCCTTGCTGGGCTTCGGTATCCCCATCAATGACAATGTCGGATTTGTTCCAGCGGTCGGCCCAAACTTGCTCGTGAGCCGTCAGCAAATCATCGTATGATTGGCCGGCAACTTGGTCACTTAATCGATGCATGGCATCGGTTAAAGCGGCTTGAGTGTCGTAATCCCGTGAGGTCACAACGATCACGCGCTTTTCAAGTTGAGCGGATTCGTTGGGTGCCAAGACACCGAAGAATTCGTTGACCACTTCTTTTTCACTGGGTTGAGCTACTTTTTCAGCAGTCAAGTCAGTGACATTGCGCATTTCCATTCCCGAAGTAAACCGTGGCGTCCCAAATGGATTAGGGGTCGTTTCGGCTAAGACGTTGCCCGAATCAGTTCCCTGCCCAGTTGAGAGAACTTCCCAGAAACGTTCGTCGTAGTTGGCATCCTCGTTCTTAACGTCGCCGTCGATTGCAGAATCAATCACGAGGTCCACTTTATTTGAGCCAACGTTTTGGACAGTCACCCGCTGAACGGACAGTTCCTGCTGGGCAACGCTCAAGAAACGTTCAAATTTGACAGCTACTTTGGCATCACCCTTGGTTACCGTAAATGAGCGGGTTAACAAAGCCTTTTTCATATCAAGGTTGAGCTCGAAATCGCTGAACTGGTCTTTCGCCAGGTCAATGACTTCGCCATTAATCTTGACGTGCATTTTAATGAAATTAACGGCGTTGACAACCTTGCCGAAGTAATCGGGATAACCGTTCTTCCACCAGCCAACCCGGGTCTTGTCCGGATACCAGACACCACCGAGGTAAATCCCGTTGAGGGTGTCACCGCTGTAGTCTTCTTCGAAGAAGCCACGCATCCCCATGTATCCATTTCCCAAGCTGGTCATGGATTCCTGGAGTCGTTTGTCTTCCGGGTTAAAGTCGTGGGTCACAATATTCCAAGGAGCGACTTCAAAAGTTCTTTTCATAAGTTAACGTCCTTTCTAAGCTCTGTAAGTTTCTTTAATGAATCCAACTGAGGCTGCACCAAGGGCCATGATGATCCCAGCTAACAGGAACATGTTAGGCTGTGCGTTACCCAATAATGGGAATAAGCCGAAGCTGGCAAGTGAGGCAACAATTTGTGGCAGACAGATTGAACCGTTGAACAGGCCAAGATAAGTCCCCATATGTTCACCAGACAAGGCGTTGGTAACCATGGTTAATGGGTAGGTGTTCATCGATGCCCAAGCCATTCCAACTAAGATAAATGACAGAATCAAAATGTATTGAGTGTGAATGAAGAATACGGAGATAAATCCAACTGCACCAAGGGCCAAACTAATTGAGTAGCCCAACTTGTGGTGGTTGTTTGGCATTTTAGCCAAGACATATGACCAGATAACCGCAGCGATTGATTGAACGGCAGCTAAGACACCGTACCAGTTACCGGCAGCTTGATAGCCTGCAGAAGCGGCATTGGTAGTGTTCCAAACGTTGCTGGCAATCGCACCGGCTGAGTAGGTCCAGAGGTATTGAAAGGCAATCCAGCAGAAGAATTGAACTAAGGTAACGGTCCAAAAGACTTTAGGCGCCTTTTTAAGCAATGACCACCAGTTACCACCGGTTGAGTTGGCTTCTTCAGTAATTCCATGATATTTGGCGTAAGTCTTAGGATCATATTCATGAACCTTGAAAATCGTCAGCAAACTTGTCAGTAACAGAATTGCGGCACCAACATAGAAGGAAATGACAACTGATTGGGGAACGACACCCTTTTTAGCGGTATTGGCAACACCAAATGCGGTAAAGATGAACGGGAAAATAGCTGCAATCACCGCACCTCCGTTTGACAAGAAACTTTGAATCCCGTATGCGTAACTCTTTTGGTCATCATTGACCATATCGCCGACCATCATCTTGAATGGCTGCATGGCAATGTTAGACGACACATCCAGCAGGGCAACAGTGACTGCCCCAAATACCAATGCCGTAATTGATGCGTACCCGAAGCCAAAACTCCCCGAATTAGGCAACAGACACATCACGATGATGGCAATCAAGGTTCCTAATGCCAAGTATGGCAATCGACGGCCGCCCAACTTGGGTGCCCAAGTTCGATCTGAATAATAACCGATAATTGGTTGAACGATTAAGCCTGCAAGAGGTGGCAAAATAAAGAACCAGCCTAAATTATTGGGATCCGCTCCAATCGTTTGAAAAATTCGACTCATTTGTGAGCTTTGCAGGGTAAAAGCAATCTGCACACCTAAGAAGCCAAAGTTGATCATCCAAATGGTACTGGCGGGAAGTTTGGGCAAACCAGACTTCTTGGTTGCCGCTGCGCTACTTTGTTCATCCATTTCATATTCCTCCAATTCAAAATATCGTATTAATGATAGCGTTTACCTTTTGTATTGTGGCACCTTTTAGCAGAAATTGCAAACGGTTGCATGAAAATTAGTGGGATTGCAATAAAAATTAAGCCCACTAGTCCTGCCAGCGCCGCATAGCCAAAATCCTTCAAGGTGTAGTCTTTCCAGATCCCGTAATCTTTATCTACGTTCTCTGGAAAGATAAATTCTTTTCCCTTCTTCATTTGGCAGGCTCCTTTTTAAATTAAGTGAATAGGCTGTAAACCCAAGGTAATAGCCAGATAATGGCCGCCGCCAAGGCAACTAAGCCAGCTACTCGACCAACCGCGTGGTAAACTTCGGACTTTTCCCGTGGATCGTCTGCGTCAGGCATTCTTTTGATAAGGCAAATTACAAGTTTAATCCGAACAAGCCCGGAATCTTTCAATGGCAGTCTGTTGATGATGTATTTTTAATGGTCGTTGATTAATTAGTTCAAGTGCTGCTAGGATCTCATCAGTCGTTACTTGGCTAAAATTGGTCTTTTTCGGGAAGAACCAGCGTAACCGTCTATTAAAATATTCATTGGAACCTCGCTCCCATGGTGAATATGGATGGCAAAAATAAACTTTGATCTACCAAATTCTATAATTAATCCGAACAGAAATTAAAAAGCCCAAAGCAATCACTTACAATGGTAGTAGCTAATTCCAACCAATATAGGGAGTGATTACTTTGGGTACATCTACTTTATCACGTTTTCAACGTGGCGCACTAGCACAACTGGTCAATGAGGGGAATAAATCTTACCAAGTAATGGCTGACGCCTTAGGCGTCGCCAAAGCTACGATTAGCTATGAGTTGGACCGGGTTAAACCTTATGATCCAGAATTAGCTCAGCAAGATGCAGATCCTAAAAGGCGGAATTGCGGTCGTCGTTCGATGCTGACGGCAGCATTAGCGACTTTAATTACCAACCACTTACGATTAACCTGGTCACCAGAAACCATTGCGGCCGCTTATAACTTGAGCACTGCGTCAATTTATAATTGGCTTAATCGTGGCTGGCTCCCCTTCAAATTGACTGATCTACCCAATCGGAATGTCCGCCAGCACCGAGTGAGCAAAAATCGTGGGAAATTTACAAGTGGGACTTCCATCGAACAACGGCCAACAACTGTTAATCAACGGTTAGCTTTTGGTCATTGGGAAGTAGATACGGTGCTTTCTAGTCGAAGTGAGTCACGATCATGTCTGGTTACATTCGTAGAACGTAAGACCCGACTTCTATGGGCCATCAAAGCCCCTAATAGAACGGCTAAGGCTCTAAACACCGCCTTTGGCAAGTTTATGGGGGTCTTCGGTCCCCAAGTAAAATCCATTACTTTTGATCATGGTAAAGAGTTTGCCAATTATCAGGCCTTAGAACAGGATTATCAGATGGTAGATTGTAAAATTAATCCGACCGCTGTTCGGACAAAACAGATCAGCTTCCTTTAAAATGGTGTTTACCACAAACCCATCTTTTAGGAGCTGATCTTTTGTCTAGTATAACCTATTCCGAACGAATTAAAATCGAAACCTTTTGTGAACTAGGGCTGTCCAATATCCAAATGGGCGTTCGGCTGAACCGATCACCGTCAACAATTTCTTATGAATTATCTCGATGTCAACCTTATCAGGCTGAATTAGCACTGGGCCTAGAATAAAAAGTGTACAGGTTAAATAGAGACTCTGATTTAGTATAATTAAGGAAGTAAATTGGAGGATCAAATAATGACGAAGCACAGTTATGACAAGGAATTTAAGGAACAGGCCGTTCAGTATTACTTAGATAACAAGGATCACATGACCATGAATGAAATAAGTAAGAATCTAGGTATTGGGGCTAGTACATTACATAAATGGATTAAGCTGTTTACTGAGACTGGGGAGTTTGGCCGTGGCTCTGGTAATTTTGCCAGCGATAAGGACAAGGAGATTGCACGACTAAAGCGTCAACTTCGTGACGCTGAAGGAGCGATCGAAGTGTTAAAAAAATCAATCGGGATTCTGAGCAAGTAACTACCGAAAAGGTATACCAAGAAATGGACGTTCAGCACGCTTTGGAATCCCACCCTTCCATCAATAGATTGAAACGTTTTACAACACAGTTAGAATTCACAGTCACTGTGGATTCAAATCACCAAAGCAACTTGAAGATGAGTA
>NZ_BAABMI010000088.1:0-9152 GCF_054785195.1 Secundilactobacillus muriivasis
GAAGCATCATTTATTTAAGTTAGATACATATTATATGTACGAAGGCATTTCATTTACACAAGATTCTTGACGCTACCTTTTATTCTAGGCCCAACCCTAATTTATCCATTTGTGGTTTTCCATATGCTGCTAGTCGAGAAGTACCAGATTGGCATTCACTTTCTCACCGTGGGCTTAAGGAGCTAGAAGCGCTTGGAATTGAGTTTGACTTAAACACTTTAGTTAACTCAATAGACGCAGAAAATCATCTCGTGTCAGGTGTTCGATCGAATGGTGCTGTTACTTATAAATATAATAAATTGATAGTTGCCACGGGAGCAATTCCTAAAGTAGACGCTTTTCAAGGTTTTTCATTTAATGATACCCAAGAAAACAATAGTAAGATTCACGTTTTACACACAATGTCTGATTATTTGTCGTTAGATACAGCACTAAACCAAGCTAAAAACACCGCCATCATCGGGGCTGGGTATATCGGTGTTGAGATGGCCGAAGCAATGGTACGACGAAAATTAAACGTGACGCTATATCAACGTAGTAATGAAATTCTTTCCACAGTGGAAAATGAATTTGGATCTATGGCTCACCAGGAACTAACACAAAATCGAGTAACAGTACTGACTGACCGCACTATTTTGAGTGTTGTTAGCTCTGCTACTAGTGTAAAAATTAAATCTACATATTTGGGCAATATCACTGATGAACGATCGTTTGATACGGTCTTAATTGTTACTGGAGTTCAGCCCAATACGCAATTATTAGAAGCAGCTGGTGCCAAGACTGGTGCGGCCGGAGCAATTTCAGTTGATGAATTCATGCATACGACTTTGCCAGATATCTGGGCCGCCGGTGACTTGGTTGAGACTGACCATAGATTACTTGGAAAAACATACCTACCCTTAGGAACTACTGCACACAAACAAGGCCGGATAGCCGGATTGAATGTCGTGGGGCAGCGATGCCGGTTTAGGGGGATCGTTGGAACCCAAGTTATAAGGGTTTTCAATTTAGTTATTGCTAGAACTGGGCTATTGCCTAAAGAAGCAGAAAACGCTGGTTTTTCTACTTTATCCAGTACAAGTACAGTGTTCGACCATAACTCATATTTTCCAAATGCAAGTAAAATCACCATTAAATTAACTGCTGACAAAGAAAGCAGATTGCTACTTGGTGCACAGTTAATTGGGAACTATGGAAGTGAGATTGCAAAACGAAATGATATTTTTGCAACCGCAATTTTCAATAAAATGACTATTAATGATCTAGACGACTTAGACTTATCATATTCACCGCCAATTGCGTCACCGTGGGACCCTGTTCAACAGGCAGCACAAGATTGGGAAGCTGTGTTCGATAAATCTAAATAAGCTCATTAAAGCATCTAATATAACAAAGCACCACCTATGTAAGAACTTAGAAGTTGTCTAAAATCTCTTGAGTAATAAAATACCAAAAACGCTAAGATGCCCATTTACATACGAACGCTATGATGATGACCTTAGCCTTTATGTCAGTTCTATTGCGGCGCTTTTGAAGATCTCAAACAGTTTCTAACCAGCGGCGGAAGTAGCCTTAAACCGTTTGCCAATTGTGAGGTAACTGGCGCTATTGAGATCCAGTACGGAGAATATGGAGAACGGCATTAAAGATCTCGTAGAGATCAACCTGGTGTGATCGCGTGCATTGGCGCACAGCTTCTAAATCAGATCGAATTAGTTCAAATTGTTACCGGGTAATGTCGCTTGGATAGCTAAGCATCCTTTTTAATGAAACTATATCAAAAAACTTTCAGCTAGCAAAGATTAAAAACAGACTCTTAGACTTTCTACTGATTGCTGAACTCACCTTGGCGTTTCAATCAAACCAAATATGATTGCCATCATATTTGCATTCTTCGGACTGTTGGGTTATGGGTGGCCCCAACAAAAGGTGCCCCCTCGCACTAGCTTGTTTGCTGGCACTAGGCGGCGAGGACCCATCGCTGTCAAGTCTGCCGCCAAGCAGACCGATTACCTTGGCTGAGGTTAGACTGCTAATCTCATTGGCAGTTTGCTCCTATACTGAAATTTGGTACCAAAATCATTACGTCCACTCAGAACATAAATAAAACCCTGATTTTTCTGCTTAGCGTAGAAAAATCAGGGTTTTACCTTCTGAAAAGTTCCTTATCGTATAATATCTGCGTTTTGTCGGCAGGACCCCTAGAGTCCTCCATTTGATAGTAACCGATACATAGGCAGATATCTATGTATCGGTTAAAAAATTATACGACAGGGCTGAAATCTGGTTGCCATTCTTCCACAGCAAACTTACCATTTGAAAGCTCCGCAACTTTGTCGATCCATTCTAATTCATTAAATGAGCGAGCTTTTAACACATCATTTTGAGTATCGGCAGCATACATGCTTTGGTTAACCAACCACCAGTTGTGTGCGATATTTGCACGGTCTAAATCCTCATCTAAACGCATAGATTCATAAACTGGTGTTGTTTCAGGTAAAGTAACCATTAAGACTTCCGTGTCATCGGGATTCTGAAGACGTGGCAAAAGTTTTTGAATAGAAGCAGGTACTTCGCCAGAACTTCTTTCTACTTCCTTCGCATAGCTTTGTGTTGAATCCAGTAGCAAAAGTGCGTGTCCGGTTGGTGCAGTGTCAATTACGACAATTTCATCTTCAGACTTGTCAACGATCTCAGCAAATGCGCGAAAAACAGCAATTTCCTGCGTACATGGCGAGCGTAAATCTTCTTCAACATAAGCCACATCATCATCGTTCATGGTCGCTCTGGCTTTTGATAACACCTCTTCTTTATAGTCGGCAAGTTCTTTTTCTTCATCAATATGACTAACAGAAATTGGCAAATCTTCCGAAATAAATAGGTTTAAGTGATCCGCCGGATCAGTTGTGGCCAAATGGACCTTTTTACCTGTTTGAGCCAATTTTTTCGCGATTTTGATTGCCACAGTCGTTTTACCAACGCCGCCTTTGCCCATCGTAAAGATAATCTTCTTGTTGGAATGGATAAATTCCTCAACGATTTTATCCAAGTTTTGAAAATCCGTTGCCCTTTTTTCTTGAGATTCCAGTTCAGGCTGTTGATCACTCAATAAAATTTGGAGCTTATCAATTCCCGTTACGTTGTAAGGCCGAAGTGGGATATAAAAAGTCTCAAAGTCTTTCAGTGGTGCCGGCATATTCTCTAAATCTTGGGATTGCTCTTGGTATATAAGTTGAGAAATTTTGTCATCGTGAACTTCTAGTAATCCATTAACGACTAGTTTCTGATTTTGAATCCCTAATTTTCGCAGCTCTTCTGACGCACGTTCGGCTTCAATTAAAGGTACTCTTTGCGGACGAGTCACTAAGATCAAGGTTGTTTGTTCAGCGTCTGTTAAGGTCTCTACGGCTTTTTCATACATCTCTTTTTTATCGCCTAGTCCAGATAATTGACCTAAGCAGGATACGCCTGTCGTATTTTCGTCCAAGTAATTGTTCCAAGCAGAAGGCAACTGCAGCATCCGCAATGTATGCCCCGTTGGGGCCGTATCAAAAATCACATAATCGAACTGACCGGCAACTTCTGGATCAGTCAGGAAATTAGCAAACTCATTAAACGCAGCAATCTCTACGGTACAAGAGCCGGATAACTGTTCTTCCATATTTACTAATGCACTGTCTGGAAGAATTCCACGATAAGGACCAACAATACTTTCTTTGTATTCTGCCGCTGCAGTAATCGGATCGAAGTTGGCTACATGCAAGTTTTCAATTCCCTCGATAGGAGTGGGCTTGTTGGTTAAGGTTGTTTGAAAAACATCTTGCAAATTTGAAGCTGGGTCCGTGCTTACTAACATCACCTTATTCCCATCTTTGGCTAAAGATGTAGCTGTTGCACAGGCAGTAGTTGTTTTCCCAACTCCACCTTTTCCGGTAAAGAAAAGGTATTTGGTTAATTCCATAATTCCGGGAAGGTATTGAATCATTTTGTTTCCTCCTTTTTTAAAAGTAGACGTAGGAAAAGGCTGTTTAACAACAGCCTTCACCCCCGCAGCATCCACCAGAATTGTTGGCATCTTGTGTGACAAATTGTACTTCAGCATACTTACCGAACTCTTTCAGAGTAGGATAAGCGCCTTCTTTTACAATTTCACCGTCCAGTAATGTGACTGGCAAAATATCATTTCCTTTTTCCTGGAGCAATTTCAAAATGGTAGGGTGATTAACAAAAGCGTCAGGATCACTTGTCAAATTATGGCGAGAAGCTTCAATTGTTTCTAGTCCCTCAAATGTCTCGAATACTGAGGTAACCATCAGTAATTCTTCATCAACAGATGGTCCGCAAACGCCGGTTGAACAACACATTGCCGGTTCAAATAGTTCTAATTTTTTCATTTTTCTTTTCTCCTTTACAGCTACAGTTTTTATTGTGGCAAATGCAATTCTCTTCAGCAGAAAATAATTGCATCATTGAACCCATAAATTGATCAACAAAGGTTTCAGTTAATTGATAATGGTACCATTGTCCTTCTTTCGTCACTGTTACTACACCTGAATTTTCCAAGACTTTCATATGATGTGATAAAGTTGGCTGGGTAAACTCAAAGTGATCTAAAATATCGCATGCACACAGACTGCCACAAGATAGCAAGTCAATAATCTTCAGCCGTTTAGGATTAGCAAGAGCCTTCAGCATGACAGACAGTTCATCGTAGTTCATTTTCTTTTCCTCCTTATATAGAATTTTATCTATGTATATAATATAGACGATCATCTATATAGAGTCAATCCTTTCTGTCCTTTTTTGTAAAATGGAGATGTTCAGCCTATAAGTATCCCCAACTTTATCGTCTTTTATTAAATTTAGTATTGATAAGCAGCACACTAGTGGGCGGACATAATGGAGGCAATAGCTATGAATAGCGATATCGAGATTATTAAGGGGCGGTTAACCTTATTGTTTAAGCGGCGTCCCCAAACCCGCTATTGGTTAATGTTGACTAATGACACCTACGATCAGACCTATAATTTGTTTTTCAACAGTCAACGGGCTAATGAGCGCTTGCAATCCGTTCCCTTACATAAATTAGCTAACTATGATTTAGCTGATTTAGAAAATTTACTAAAAGCATTACGACAAGATATAAAGCTAACGATCGAATTTATTGGCTTTACTGGGGAACGGTGGCCGGCTAGTCAAAAGCTGATTCAACGAAAGCGGGTGCCACTTGAATAACCAAGAATTTGACTTAGACACGGCTAAGCGTTTTTTTGAACATGATTATCATGACCGGGGCATGATGAAATGGCAGGGCTTCTATTTATCCGATCATACTGCCGCTTTAAACCAACAGAACCAGCAGTTGAATGAAATATACGTTCCACGACCGCAACAATCCTTAGCAGAGATAACCCAACTACTGGCAGACGCATACCAGCGTCAACAACCAGTGACCATTCAATTAAAAACGGTTGACCAAAACAACCGTCATTGGCCAGATATCACCACCTTGATTCATGGTTACAATGCCAATGATATTGTGGTTGATGCTGATCGGTTTATCCCACTACCAGAAATTCGAAATGTTTCAACATAAAAGGACGGAACGGTTACTTAATAATTAGCCTTCCGTTTTTTTGATGCTTGTCTATTTGGCTTTATTTGTATCCTAGCTATATTAAATTATGAAGCCTAAACGCCAAGCGGTTCGCGTATAATAAACTAGTGAGTAATTTAAAGGTGGGGGAAGGACTGTTTTTATGTTGGAACTGTCGTTTGAAAAAGAAGTTGTTAAAACCTTAACGACCGGGAGTAACCAATGGGTGGAACGAAAAGACCTATATGGTGCGACGCCGGATCAATTATGGGCTAATTTTCGCGATAAATTAAATAACAATAACTATGCTAAATTGCAGGGACACCCTTTAACTGATACTGAATTTAATCAAGTTAAACGGGCGATTGAAGTCCGAACACCTTACGAAGCAGCTAAGTTACTAGCCGCCGAAAATGGCATTGGCAAAGTAGAAGTTGAACGTGATGATGCTAAGCTGGGCACGGTTACGCTCGAGTTGTTTTGGAAAGCGGACGTTGCTGGCGGTAAATCTAGTTATGAAGTGGTCCGACAAGCAGTGCGACCACGGCTAGCTGGTACTCAAGATGTCGATCCTGATCGCCGTTTTGACGTAACCCTATTGATTAATGGGTTACCCTTAATTCAATTGGAACTAAAAAAAGCCACGGTCGAACTTAACCAGGCTTTTAATCAAGTTGAAAAATACGCGCAAGAAGGTAAATATACGGGGATTTACTCGCTGCTGCAAATGTTTGTGATTATGACACCAGATAGTACGGCGTATTTTGCGAATGCCGAACCGGATCATTTCAATAAAGCCTTTTTGTTCAATTGGCGAACGCGGGATAATCACCCCGTGGAAAACGGCTTAGCGTTTACGCGCCAAGTCCTTAATATTCCCATGGCCCACAAAATGGTCAGTGAATATACGGTCATCGACCAAGAGCGGCAAAGCCTAATTCTCTTACGGCCTTACCAGATTTATGCGATTGAAGCCGTGATGCACCGGATTCATGACCATCAGGATGGTTTCGTTTGGCATACCACGGGTTCTGGTACAACACTCACCTCATATAAGACCGCTAAATTAGCTGCGCAAGATCCTGGTGTCGATAAGGTCATCTTTTTAGTTGACCGGCGGGATTTAGATGAACAGACAACTAGCAACTTTAGTGCCTATGCCGCCAATGATGATATCGCCATTAATGAAGCCCAAAACACCGGTGATTTAATGCGTAAGTTGCAACAAAATGACGGTAAGGTCTTGGTCACCTCGATTCAAAAACTCCATCGGGCGGTCAAAAAAACGCAAGCCCAGTTGGCAACCGGTAAGCAATCCCGCTTTAGTAAGACTTTAAAGCAACGGGTGATCTTCTTTGTTGACGAAGCCCACCGGTCGCAGTTTGGTAAGATGCAAAAGGAAATTCGAGCAGCGTTTATCAATAGTAACTGGTATGGTTACACTGGCACCCCCATTTTTAATGAAAATAAGAAACAGCTCAAAGGTGATCTAGCAGTTACGACGGAGGAGCTATTTGGTAAAGTCTGTCATGTTTATAACTTGCGAGACGCCTTAGAGGACCAAGCCGTGTTACCGTTTAACGTCGAACATGTAACAACGATTGGCAAAGATACGTTAATAACCCGGTCCCGCGAAAAAGAAACTCAGCGCGTCAAAGCGCGTCGTGATAAGCAAGGCCGCCTGATGAGTACAGCTGATGAAGCAAAAATTCAAGCCAAGATTCAAGCGATGTCAGTGAAGGACTTGGAAGAAACGTATTTAACTCCGGCTGACTTTGAGACCGATGAACATATTAACCAAGTTGTTCAATATATTTTACAAAAAGGCCCACGTAAAACCAGCTTGGGTCATGGCAACTATAATGCTATTTTGACCACCAGTTCCATTGAAATGGCGCAACGCTATTATCAAGCCTTTAAAGCCGCGAAAAAGACTACTCATAATCAGCTGGATCCTAATTGGCCCCGAATTGCGATTACTTATTCATTAAGTGAAAACGAAGATCAGAGTGCGCACAAACATGATCAAATGGCCACCATTTTAAAAGATTATAATCAGCAGTATCACACTAATTTTGATTTAGCCGATTTGAATCTCTATAACGAAGATGTCGCAAAACGGGCTGCCCGGCGTGAGGCGGTCTTTGCTAATTTGAAACCTGATCAAGAAATAAATTTAGTGATTGTCGTCCGCCGGTTATTAACAGGCTTTGATGCTCCTCGGCTAAACACGCTCTTTGTTGACCGCACCTTAGCTTATCAAGAACTCATTCAAGCCTATTCACGCACCAACCGGCTCCAAAACCGGGAATTAAAACAAGAGGGTCAAATTGTGACCTTTCGGGTGCCGGCAATCATGGAAGCTAATGAACGTGAAGCTTACAAGTTATATAGTGGCGAAGGCTCGTTTAATGTCATCATTCGTCCCACTTATCAGCAGGCCGTTTTAAAATTTCAAAAGGCCGTGGTCGATTTAAAAACCATTGCCCCGACGCCGAAGGCGGCCGATGACCTGAAAGGAACCACTGCCAAGGTGCAATTTGTGAAAGCATTTCGCCAAGTGAATCAGCAATTGAACTCGCTATCGATGTACAATGATTTTACTTGGGAGAACAGCGAAAAGGCCTTTGGTATCGCTCAGCCCGAAGTAGAATCCTATACGGGTAAATATCTGCGGATTAAAGCGGCGGTCACTAACCAAGAGCCCGAGAAAGTCCCCGAAGAATTAGCTGCTTTAGACTTTTCCTTAGCTGTTGGTTCAGTTGTCTTGGTGGACTATGATTATTTGACGCAATTAATTCAAGACTGGATTGATGAACAGCAACAGTACTCGACGCCTGATCAAGCCCAAGCGCATATGACCGATTATCTGCAAAACAGTGCCAAAGTACAGGCTAGTTTGAATAAATTGGCGGAAACGCAACCGCAACAGGCCCAGTTAATTCGCGAAGCCATGCCTTATATTGAGCAAAAAATGCAACAGTCGCAGCAACAGAGTGACCCAAATCAAGCCCCGGTAGCGTTGAATGCTCGGGAGTTGGTGACTGATTACGCCCAGAGACAATTGGTTCAAAAAACGACGGCCTTTGCCCACACGTGGGGCTTAGATCAAGCAGCCCTCTTGCGGGTGGCGCGCGAACACAACGTGGGTACTGATGAATGGCATCATGAACAAGAATTAACGCAGTCAGCAAGTTTAACAGCGGCCTTACAAGCTCAAACTGCCACTGGGCCAAAGATTCCAGCTGTTTTGCCACTATACCGGATTAAGTCCCAGGCCGCTTGGCGACAGTTTATTGAACACGATTTGGCAATCTATTTACAAAAATAAGTGAGGTTAAACAATGTCAGAAAAAACAACGCAAGCTAGTCAACTTGAAAGCGCCCTATGGAATGCGGCCGATGTCTTACGCGGAAAAATGGACGCTTCTGAATATAAAAATTATTTATTAGGGTTAATTTTTTATCGGTTCCTATCCGAGAAAACCTTGACGACCTTTAGTGAATGGGCGGGTGAAACCGAAAATGTCACTCAGAAATATGCCCAGTATATGGA
>NZ_BAABMI010000089.1:0-8650 GCF_054785195.1 Secundilactobacillus muriivasis
GCCAGGTGGATGCTGTGTCGCGATAATTGGTGGTTGTTGGCGACTTTCCAACAACCGCCAATTATCGGGGACGAATTGCAGACTCGCATGGGTTTTAGCGAGGCTGAAATTCGAGGCCTGAGACCGCCCTTCGGCTCAGGCCGGCCCCGCAGCAGGAACCTGACCGGCTACCGGAATCGACAGTTTACGCAAATCAAAGCACTTCACAAACTGAACAGAAGAATGCTTACGCTGGACACAAACGACAGTAAAAAACGATGACGCTCCTCAATCAAGAGAAGCATCATCGTTTTTTATTTTATAGTCAAATTACCGTGACCAATCAATCGCACTTTGGTCATTCAAAATGTTATCGATTTCGGCCAATTCATCCGCCGTGAAGTCAAGGTGGTTCAACGCTTTGACGTTGTCTAGCAGTTGTTCAGGCCGACTAGCACCAACCAGAACGCAGGCCAGTTCGGGTTCGCGGAGGTTCCAGGCCAAGGCCATTTCGGCGAGAGTTTGGCCGCGAGATTCAGCGACTTCGTTCAAGGCGCGAACTGTTTTGAGGGTTTGTTTGACCTGTTTGGGTTGCAGGAAGGGACTGGTTGACTTAGCAGCCCGGGAATTATCGGGGATGCCGTTGAGGTATTTGTCAGTTAACAGGCCCTGACACAGTGAGCTAAAGCCCACGGCGGCCTTGTGTTCTCGCTTCAAGACGGGAAACAGGTCACTTTCGATTTGACGGTTGAACATGTTGTAGCGGGGTTGGTGAATCACGAACGGCGTGTGCATGTCCTTGAAGCAGTCAATGATGGCTGCAGTTTGAGCACCACTGTAGTTTGAAATGCCGACGTAGAGTGCTTTACCTTGTCGAACCAAACTGTCGAGCGCTTGTGCCGTTTCGTAAACGTCGGTGTTGGGATCTGGCCGGTGGGAATAGAAGATGTCAACGTAGTCCAGACCTAAACGAGTCAGACTTTGGTTAGCACTAGCGATAATGCTCTTCCGAGAACCCCAGTTACCGTAAGGGCCGTCCCACATCTCGTAACCGGCTTTGCTGGCCACAACGATCTCATCACGGTAGGGTTTGAGGTCGGTAGCCAAGATGTACCCGAAGTTTCGCTCAGCGCTGCCGGGAACCGGACCGTAGTTGTTCGCAAGGTCAAAGTAGGTGATGCCGAGGTCAAATGCCTGACGGACGATGGCCCGCTGGTTGTCATACGGATCGACACTCCCAAAGTTGTGCCACAAGCCGAGGCCGATGGCGGAAAGTTGTAAACCGCTGTTGCCAAGGTGGTTGTACACCATGGTGTCGTAACGGTGGGGATTAGCTGAATACATGAAAAGCCTCCTAAAATGGAACAAACTAGTAATCGCTTTCAATTTTACACCAACTTTTAGAAAATGGTGGGAAGATTTTGGCGGCAGTATTGGTAGATTGTGGCAGTCGTTATAGAAATAAAGTATCACTTACCAGGGATGACGTAGCAGCCAGTCAATTGACAGTTGTCACCGCCTAGCCTAAGATAATGGAGAATTAGAATGAGAAAGTGGTGAGAATATGAACGGTGATTTAGATGTCCGTTCTGCTGCAAGGGAAACGTTACCCACGGTCTTTGGTTACATCGGCATCGCCATGGCATTTGGCATTACCGCTCGAGCCAACGGGTTAAGCGTGTTGGAAATTGTTTTGATGTCGATGATCACCTACGCTGGGTCGGTCGAATTTGTTGTGGTGAGTTTAATCGTGCTGCATGCTGGGATCGGCGCCATCGTCCTCTCGGCGTTTTTGGTGAACGCGCGAGCAATCCTGATGAGTACCGTTATCGCACCGTACACGGCCCATGAAAGTCTCTGGAAAAACATCTGGCTGGGAACGTTGCTGACGGATGAAACCTTTGCATTAGGAACGAGTAAATTGAATTATACGGATCGACGCTTGTCGTTTAGCTGGCTGAATACGGCGAATGTGATGGCCTACGTGACTTGGGCGATTTCTTCTGGAATCGGCGGCGTACTGGGCAACATGATCCCTAATCCAGAAAAGTACGGCATCGGGTTTGCGCTGGTGGCGATGTTCATCGGCCTGTTGTATTTACAAGTGGTCGCGGATAAGTCGATCAAACTGACGATTCAATTGAGTGTGATCGGCATCGTCGCAGTGTTGATGTATTTTGGCATGGCCGTGATGCCACAAAATGCCTTGTTATTGGTGGTCGCGTTGGTCGGTTGTTTCGCTGGGGTGGTGATGAAACGTGTCGTTAAGTAGTTATGTCTTAGTCGTTATTTTAAGTACGGGGTTAGTCATCTGGTTATCGCGAATTATTCCGTTTGTCCTGCTAAAACAGTTTAAGTTGCCGGCAATTGTGGTCACCTTTCTGAGCTTCGTGCCCATCAGCATCATGACGGCGTTGTGGATGGAGAGTCTCTTTGTTCAGCATTTGGGGCAATTACCAACGTTAAACGTGCCCAACGTGCTGGCGAGTGTGCCAACCTTACTGAGCGCAATTCTGACCAAGAACCTGTTAGTCATCGTGATTGTTGGGGTAATCTCATTAGGACTAATTAATGGGTTGATGTGAAAAAAATTTAACTAGCCAAATTCCCGGTATAATGGGATTTGTTTAAGAAAGTCTAAATGAAAAGTTAGAAAATAATTAAAAAACTGTTGACGACTTATGAGATTCTCGCTATACTTACGTCATTCAATCAAGCAAATCAAATTTTGACAGGAGGTTACACCATGAAAAACATGACATTTGAACAACTTAACCTAGTAACCTCTGCTCGTCAGAATTTAGTCTTATTATTAAAATCCAAGGACGCAACGTTCATTTAACGGCTGGTTAGACCAGTTCATTACTTAAACGATTGAGCCCTTCTTTGAGTTTTAATAATGAGGGCTTGAGATTAAATTGACTTCAAACCTCATTCATTAAATTGGAATGAGGTTTTTTTATTGCCAAAGGCTTCAAAGGAGGATCGCAGGCCGGCAAAGTGACACACAATACATAGATGAAAGTGGGAATTACCATGAAGAAAAGTATGATTAAGAAAGTTACAGGGATCGCAACAATTTTGGCATCAGCCGCAATTTTCGCAGGATGTAGTACAGCTAAGACCGCTAGCAGCGGTAACGACGCAACTGGCAACACGATTAAAATTGGGGTCAACTTGGAACTCTCCGGTGCCGCTGGTGGTTACGGGAACCAAATGAAACAAGGGGTTGAAATGGCCACTTCCGAAATCAACAAAAACGGTGGTGTGAACGTTAACGGTAAAAAGAAGAAGATCAAGTTGATCATCAAGGATAACAAGACTTCAACGAGTACTTCGGCCTCCGTTGCCGCTCAACTTGCTAACAACGACAAGGTTAGTGCCATCATCGGGACGGCCACGACCAACGCCGGGACGGCTGCCATTCCTAACGAAACGAAGGCCAAGGTGCCTGCCTTGAGTCCATCAGCGACTGACCCAGATTACACGCTTCAAAAGAACGGCAAGGCCCAACCTTACGTCTTCCGGGCTTGCTACCAAAACAACTTCCAAGGTGGTACTGGTGCCAAGTTCATTTACAACAACTTGAAGGGGCGTCGCGTTGCCGTCTTGGCTGACAACTCAACCGATTATGGGACTGGGTTGGCGAAGGCCTTCAAGCAACAATTCAAGGGTAAGATCGTGGCCACTCAGTACTTCACTGCTGGCGACAAGGATTTCAACGCTATCTTGACGTCATTTAAGAACAAGAAGATCGACGCCATCTACGCGCCAGGTTACTACTCAGAAATTGGCTTGATCATCAAACAAGCACGTCAAATGGGCTTGAACGTTCCAATCGTTGGTTCTGATGGGATGGCCGATGCCAAGTTGGTTCAAATCGCCGGTGCCAAGAACGCGTCAAAGATCTACTACACCACACCATTCTCACAAACCGTTGCTGAAAAGAACCCAACGGCCGTTAAATTCATGAAGGCTTACAAGGCGCGTTACCACACCGAAGCCCCAACCTTCTCAGCCTTGGCATACGATTCAACATACATGATCAAAGACGCTATCGAAAGCGAAAAGTCAGCCAACTCTGTTAAAATCACTAAGGGCTTGACTAAGATCAAGAACTTTGATGGTGTTACTGGTAAGATCACCATCGATAAGAAACACGATGCAAGCAAGCCAATCGCCGTTGAACAATTGACTAACGGCAAGGTTAGCGGTTCTACTTCAATCAAGTAGGCCACGCGGAGTTCCCCACTAGGGGGCTCTGTTGAGGTAATCACTCAGATAAGTGGTTGGTTCAACAGAGCTTCTTAGGTTTTAGGGATACATATGATAGAATCTGAGGTTCTGTGACTGTTCGGGTTTTGGACGGTTGAAATGGGTGAGCATTGGCCGGGATGAGCGGTTGATGTTACGCCTGGATATTTTAAATAGCCGAAACGTGCTCAGCAAGGCAGGGTGCTGCATGTAAGGCAACCCGACTCAAAATCCCCAAAACCGGGATTTTCAGCCGGGTTGCCTTACACTCCGCCCCCTAACCGCCTTGCTTCGCACTCTGGCAAAAGGAGGCACACCATGCAAACACTGCTACAACAACTTATTAATGGGTTGTCCCTCGGGAGCATTTACGCGTTGCTTGCCCTGGGTTACACCATGGTTTATGGCATTATTAAATTGATCAACTTCGCTCATGGCGATATTTACATGTTGGGGGCCTTTTGGGGTTATTACACCATTAATTTTTGGCACTTCAACTTTATCTTTGCACTACTTTCAGCGATGGTCGTTTGTGCGGTGAGTGGGGTTGTGATTGAATACTTCGCTTATCGGCCACTGCGGCACGCACCACGAATCACCGCCTTGATCACTGCGATTGGGGTTTCGTATTTCTTGGAAAACGGGATGTCGTACCTGTACGGCGCCGATACTCGCAACTTCCCGCAAGTGATTAAACAAGTTAACTACCACCTTGGTGGCATTGTGATCTCAAACATTCAGATTTTGATCCTGTTTACTGCTTGTCTGTTGATGATTTTGCTAGAACTGATCATTAAGAAGACTAAGATGGGCCGGGCCATGCGCGCCGTTTCCGTTGATGCGGACGCTGCTGAACTGGTTGGCATCAACATCAACCGGACGATCTCCTTCACCTTTGCACTTGGGTCATCAATGGCCGGGGCCGCTGGCGTTTTGATTGGGTTGTACTACAACTCGATTGACCCACTGATGGGGATGACACCTGGGATCAAAGCCTTCGTTGCTGCGGTTGTTGGTGGTATCGGATCTGTTCCAGGGGCTTCACTTGGTGGCTTCTTGATTGGGATCCTCGAAACGGCCGTTCAATCGGTTGGGCTGTCTGCTTACAAAGACGCCGCTGTGTATCTGGTACTGATCATTATCCTGTTGGTATTGCCAGCCGGAATCTTCGGTAAAAACGTTAAAGAAAAGGTCTAGGTGATAACAATGAAAGCAAACCTGAAATCAAATCTGTGTTGGCTGATTTTGATGATCGCCGGCTTTTACCTCATTAACACCTTGATCTTGGTCGGGGTCATCGATTCATTCTTGGAAAACATGCTGGTAACGATCGGCATTAACATTATTTTGGCCGTTGGTTTGAACCTGGTTATTGGGTTCGCCGGTCAGTTTTCGTTGGGGCACGCTGGCTTTATGGCGGTTGGGGCTTATGCCACAGCCATCATTACCAGTAAAACTGCAACGGCGGGGGCCTTCTACGGTTCAATCGTTGTCGGCATCATCATCGCCATCATTGCAGCCCTGATCGTTGGGATTCCAACGTTGCGGCTGCGGGGTGACTATCTGGCAATTGCCACGATGGGCGCTGCCGAAATTATTCGGATCATCATTAATAACTTGAAAATCACTAATGGCCCATCCGGGATGTTCAACATTCCTCAATTTGCGACTTGGCCAGTGGTTTACATCATGATCTGTGTTACAACGATCGTCATCGTCAACTTCATTCACAGTCGTGGTGGCCGGGCTGCCTTGTCCGTTCGTGAAGATGAAATTGCGGCTGAATCAATGGGCATCAACACCACTAAGTGGAAGCTAGCGGCCTTTGTATTGGGCGCTGCTACCGCTGCGGTTGCTGGCTCAATGCAGGCCTCATACCTGCAAACCATCGCCCCAAGCACCTTCGGCATCATGGAATCGATTTCGATTCTGATCATCGTTGTTCTTGGTGGGGTTGGTAGTATCACTGGGAGCTTTGTGGCTGCCATTATCCTTGGGATTGTTGATACGGCGCTTCAAAACTTTGGTGCCTTGCGGATGGTGATTTACGCCGTGGTCTTGGTTTTGATCATGATCTTCAAGCCATCAGGTATCCTGGGTACTTGGGAACTATCATTTAAGCGGTTGTTTAACCGTAAAGGAAAGGAGCGTGCGCAATCATGAGTACACTACTAAAAGTTGACGACCTCGTCAAAAACTTTGGTGGGTTGACGGCGGTCTCAAACGTCAACATGCAACTAAACGATAACGAATTGGTTGCCCTGATTGGGCCTAACGGGGCTGGTAAAACAACGCTCTTTAACCTACTAACGGGCGTCATCGTGCCAAGTTCTGGTTCGATTACGTTTAGAAGCGATGATGGGACGATTCCGCTGAATGGCAAAAAAGCCTTTAAAATCGCTAACCTTGGTCTCGCACGAACTTTCCAAAACATCCGGCTCTTCAAAGAACTGACGGTGTTGGACAACGTCTTGATCGCCATGACGGCCCATTATAAGGAAGGGTTTTTGCAATCAATCTTCCGCTTGCCAAAATACTACAAGACGGAAGCCCGGATTCGCAAAGAAGCCATCGACTTGTTGAAGATTTTTGAACTTGAAAATGATACTGAAAAACTAGCCAAGAACCTGCCATACGGGATTCAACGGCGGTTGGAAATCGTCCGGGCACTGGCCATGAAGCCTAAGATCCTATTCTTGGATGAACCAGCTGCTGGGATGAACCCGGAAGAAACAGCTGATTTGACCCGGTTGATTCGCAAAGTTCAGCAAGAATTTCACATTACCGTTTTGCTGATCGAACACGATATGTCGTTGGTCATGAATCTGGCCGAACGCATTTACGTACTGGATCATGGCTCACTCTTGGCGCAAGGAACGCCAACTGAAATTCAGGAAAATCCAGCTGTTATCAAAGCATACTTGGGAGAGGAGGCGTAATCATGGCGATGTTGGAAGTAAAGGATCTAGCAGTCAACTACGGCGTGATCAACGCCGTTAAGGGTGTCAGCTTTGACATCAACGAAGGTGAAATCGTCTCTCTAATTGGTGCTAACGGTGCTGGGAAAACAACGATTCTGAAGACCATTTCCGGCCTTTTGAAACCCGCTAGTGGCACGATTACATACGAAGGGCACGAGATTCAAAAAGAAAAGGCGCCTAAGATTGTCGCCGCTGGGATTTCTCAAGTACCAGAAGGCCGGCATATTTTCCCAGGCATGTCCGTTAAGGAAAACCTCCAAATGGGGGCGTTTCTGCAAAGTGACCGGCAAGCCATGGCGGAAAGTTTTGAGGCCGTCTACGAACGGTTCCCAATCCTGAAACAGCGGCTTAACCAAGACGCTGCAACGCTATCAGGTGGCGAACAACAAATGTTGGCGATGGGACGGGCACTGATGTCCAAACCCAAACTCCTCCTATTAGATGAACCCTCAATGGGGCTCGCACCAATCTTTATCAACGAAATTTTTGAAATCGTTAAAGCGATTAAAGAGCAGGGCACCACGGTGCTTTTGATCGAACAAAATGCCAAACAGGCGCTCTCCATTGCGGATCGTGGTTACGTATTGGCAACCGGTGAAGTGAAGATGAGCGGCACTGGTCAAGAACTGTTGGCAAACGCTGACGTACAAAAGGCATACTTAGGAGGTTAGTGACATGAGTGTTGCAGATTACATGACAAAAAAGGTCATCACGATTTCACCCGATACTAAGGTCAGCGTGGCGATCAACACAATGAAGGAAAATAAGATTCACCGCTTACCCGTCATTGATGGGAACAAATTAGTTGGCCTGGTGACGGAATCAAGCATTCAAGAAGCCTCACCATCGAAGGCAACGAGCTTATCCATTTACGAAATTAACTACCTATTTAACAAAATGACGGTTAATGATGTGATGGAAAAAAACGTTAAGACAATCAGTCAAGATGCGCAGTTAGAGGACGCTATTAGCGAAATGCGGCATAACCAAATCGGTGTCTTACCCGTCACGAACGGCGATGACGTTGTGGGTATCATTACCACAAACGATGTCTTAGATGGGTTCTTGGACATCACCGACTACTTCGTGGACGCCACGGTGGTTCAGGTCATCATCAACCAAGACCGCACCGGCGTTATCTACGAAATCGGCAAAATCATGGCCGACAACGGCTTTAACATTCAAACGTTGATGGTCACCCGTAACTTAGGGCCAATCATGATTGAAATGCACGTGGACAAAACCGATGGCCAAGCGGTTAAGCAGGCGTTGGAAAGTGCCGGCTTTGAAGTCCGATTAGTTGTTAGCCAGAAGGTTGATCGATAGTTGAGTGAAACGGGAGCACGCATTGTGTTTCCGTTTTTTGCTGTCGTTTGTGTCCAGCGTAAGTGTGCGGAGCGAGACGGGTTGAGAGCAGTGTGCAAGGCGACATCGGT
>NZ_BAABMI010000090.1:0-8317 GCF_054785195.1 Secundilactobacillus muriivasis
AAGTTGGATCGGTTTGCACGGAACACGCGCGAGGCATTAGCCATTATCCAAGAGTTGTTTAAAGAAAATGTCAAAGTCAACATTTTGAATATGGGCTTAATTGACAATACGCCGACTGGCCAATTAGTCTTTACAATATTTAGCGCCTTTGCGCAGTTTGAACGCGATATGATTGTCACGCGCACACAAGAAGGTAAATTGTATGCCAAGCAACATGATCCGTTGTTTCGGGAAGGGCGACCGAAAACGTATTCTGATGAACAGATCAGATTTGCTTATGAGTTGCGAAAACAAGGCATGACTTATAAGATGATTGAACGAAAGACGGGGATTAGTAAACGCACGCAGCAGCGACGGTTTAAGTTAATTGAGAAACCAAGTGATACTTCTAAAATCTAAGACAGGTAAAGTTCTCCATAATTGTTAGACAAGAAATCTAACAGTTATGGAGCACTTTTTCTATGGTCAAATATAGTTCAGAATTAAAAGCAGAAGTCGTTAGTGAATATCTTCAAGGTGACATTAGTATCAGTCTTCTTTCAAAGAAACGTAACTTGCTGGCAATCCAATATCAGAATTAATTTGCCTGTTGTTTCGATCATATTTCCAAAACATCCAAGCAAAAAAGTTATCTTCAAGATAATCAGTACATTCAACATTGTCGTTGCCAATCAATTGAAGGATTTGGTCAACTCTAGTTTTGTCACTAGTGAATATAGCAATATATACTGCATCATCTACCTTTTACCAAGCAATTGATGAAATGCTAGCTAACGCTAGTCCTAGTGACAAATTGTCTAAACGCTTGCAAGCAATCTTTGCCCAAGCATCTATTTCTCGGCGTGATATGTTGGGTGCAATGATTGGCGCCGGTATGAATATTGCTACAGCAAAAAGTGAATCATTTGCAGTGAATGAACTTAAACAGCAGTATATCGATGGCTATAATAATTCAAGCCCTAATAAACTATCAACAGTTCCAGATAAAGTAGCCAACCAAGCTGAGTATTCTCAACGAATTTGGGTGCATGGCGACGTCATGACGACACGAATGAAAGAAACCCTGAACAAGGGTTTGAGTCGCCGCATGAAAAAATCAGACATCAATAAAATGACCCGCAGTATTCCTCAAAGCGGTGATCGAATTGATGACAATTTAGCAACGCCTATGAACCAAATGCTATCCAGAATTCATACGTTAACAACTAATGAAGCTATACGCAATAGCAACGGTGGTAAGAATAGAGCGTATGATGAACAGAATGTTCAGTATGTGATGTGGTTAACCGAGGAAGATGATCGTGTTTGTGATATTTGTGAACCACTTGATAGACAAAAATTTGCCTATGGACAAGCACCGATTCCAGTCACGGATACTCATCCAAGGTGTCGTTGCCAGCTGGTAGCCTGTGATGAAGATGGGAATCTGCTGTCTGGTGAACTTGATAGGGTATTTAAGGAACAAAAAAAGCCCACTTAGTTTAAAACTAAGTGGGTCAGGAATATTATTAATTGGCTTCGCTCACAACAAAGTCGAGGGGTGCTAACTAAGTTAGCATCTATAATTAGTATAAGAACCTTAAATGAAGCTTAAAAACTAATTCTTTGATTTACCGACAAAGAAAGAAACTACAGCAACAACAATTACTGCTCCAATAATTGAAGGAATAATTGCCATTCCGGCTAATTGAGGGCCCCAAGATCCGAGTATAGCTTCTCCAATAGAGGAACCAACTAATCCGGCAACAATATTAGCAATCCACCCCATTGATTTTCCTTTGCTAGTAATTGCTCCAGCAATAGCACCAATGATGGCACCAATAATTAAAACCCATAACCAATGCATAAAACATCATCCTCTCTTATTTTTCGAAGGATGTTTTTTAGATTTGTTATAGTTTTGGATTTCTTTAAAAATGGCTAATAAAAGTTGAGATATAGAAATGATAATTGATATTTTTGACCAAAGTCTAAATCTTTTCATATGAAATCCTCCATTATCTAAATTGCATCCTTCTAAATCTAATTATAGACAATTGAATATTTGCATACAAGTTATTCGATTGTGCCATTCTTTTTAAAATAGGAATTTTTGATTTGCCTTTTTCTCAATTACAGGCGTTAAAGAATAATCGATTTATTTATTGCACTTACAAACAAATTAGCATACGGACTTAAAAAGGAGTTTTGATGATGAAAACAAATTTGCAATCTACCAAAGAGGACTTTTTTTGTACATTCTGCTTCATTTAAACGGACAAGTATACGTCTAAAAGCTGAACGTGTTGTCTGAGCGCGCGTGATTATTTACTTTTTACGCGTACATCACGTTTTTCTAAAGAATCAATTTGAAATTCTAATTCTTTACGTTCGTCTGAAGTCAAAGATTCAATATAAACAGATAAAGCTACTTCAATAGCTGCCTTTTGATTGTCACTATACCCTAATACAGCCATTGCTTGCAATTTGTTTCTAATGTGGTTGTTGATTTTTAGGTTTGTGTCAAAAGTAACCGAAGCAACTTGATTTTGTGGGGTTTTAATTCCTTTATTTGAATTTGAAAAATCCGAAATTTCAGCCTGCTTATCTGGCTTAATTGGGTTGCGGTTAGACCGAATCAATTTATTAGCCATTTTCAATTGCCTCCATTCTTTTTAGCATCTCGTCAGTTACGTCTTTGTATACTTTGAATACACGCCTATCAAACTGAGTATTGAAAGTAATACCAGTTATTCCATAACGCTTGATCCTCTGCATCGAGTGAATTTTATGTTTAAAAATGTTTTCAGTTCCAAATTGATTAATAGCATTTTGAATAGTTGCTTCATCTACAGGAGCTCCGGCTTGCAATAGAACAGCCAATATACCAACGATTTCCAAACGGGGAGCCTTGTAGGTATCAATAACTTGTTCCTGGATATACTCTATAAATGCTTGAGCTCCCTCAAAACTATGTTCATGAGTTTGCATAACAATTACACAATAATCGCTGGCATACAATGCTGAATCGGTGATTAACGAGATAGTAGGCGGCGTATCTATGATGACATAATCATATTTATCTTTAATAGGCTTGATAAGATTACTGAATTCTTTGACGCGTTCATTATAGTCTTTGATTTTTTCCATATAGCGTGGGAAAAGAGCAAAGTCAGGTGCAGAAGCTAGGATATCGAAGTTTTCTTTTATATGTATTAAAGATTGAGTTAAATCGCCATCTTCAATACTAGCCATGAGAGATTTTTTAAAATGGCCAACTTTTCCATCAATATTAACTTTAGTATTCAAGAGTAGATTTGTGGCGTTTCCTTGGGGGTCCAAATCAACTAGTAGTGTTTTGTAACCACGATTGCTAAGGTCTAGAGCTACTAATGTTGAATTACTAGTTTTTCCAACTCCGCCTTTAAAATTTCCAAATGTTATGGTTTGTGTCATGATAATGCCTCCTAACGATTGTTGTTATATTAGCACTATATCGTTTTTGAATCAACACTATATAGTGCTATAGTGCGCTAGTTCTTTGGTTCTTTAGTTCTATAATGCTGTTGTTCTGTAGTGCTTATGTTCTATAGTGCTGTAGTTCTTTAGTTCCGTAGTGCTAGCACTACCGTATAGCTTTAAGCCCTATGTGCAAGCATTTACTAAAAGAAAAAACAGTGCCGTAGTTCTTTAGTTCCGTAGTTCTATAGTTCTATAGTTCTGTAGTGCTTATATTCCGTAGTGCTGTAGTTCTTTTGTTCTATAGTGTTGTAGTGCTGTAGTGCTAGTTTTTAAAACCATTGACTTTTGTTGTGGTTGAGCTATAATTCTAAATGAAATCGATAAATAGAACATAAAAAAACACCCACCAACAGCCATTGGTGAGCGCCACAAAAATCATTTGATTAATGGTTATTATATCATGGCCGGTGCGATTTTTAAAGCCCTAGGGGACAAGCTGGGGTCTAAATCCAAGGGGACACGTTTGCCAGTGCGACTTCAATAAGTCTGGCTATACCACAACAAGGTCATCTGTACGGCTGGGTGGTGAATGGTGAGCGCGACCATTAACGGCGCGGGTGGTAAAACGAAGCTTCGGCTTGGTGCTACTGATTAGTTGGTGATCGAACAAACATAAATACGTATTGCCAACGCCTACTAGGGCGTTTTTTAGTAGGTTAAACCGAAAACGTAGGTTTATAATGAGTGGTGGTAGCAATACCGCAATTGTACAGACAAGCGACGGGCGTTAACGACCGACGAACTAGGGGGAAACCTTAGCGTAGAATTGCACTCTGGTTCAGTTATTCCAAATAGCTGTTTCCAGGGAACAATTCTGCGCTCAAAACGTCACTCCCTCTAAACTGAATGGAAAACCATAACCCGTCAAGTCAAAACCAACATTAGAATCAAGAAAGTTGATGATTTAAAATGCTTGATTTAAGAGATTGTGAGATTGCTTTTACCGGACGTCTAACTACCATGAATCGGGATCAAGCTTTTAGTTTGGCGAAAGTCTTTGGGGCGAAACCACAAAATTGGGTTACGAAACAGACAGATTATTTAGTGGTTGGGTTAATTGAGACGGCTTTAGGTGAGGAGCCCATCACAAAAAAGTTATTGACGGGAACACCAACGATTTCAGAACGGGATTTTTTGGACTGGTGTCAGGCACGATTGGCGCAATGGTCTAGGAGTTTAGGCGGTTAAATTCACAAAGTGAGTTTACTGATTTTGTGGGGATTTTTCATCTAGACCACTCCTCTACCGTCAAATTTCACAAAGGAAAAATAACGGATCGTTGTTTTATCAGGGAGTGAGGGGGTTACTTGGGATGAGCCGCATTATGTTAACTAGCTTAAAATTGCACAATAAAAAGGCCTACCCAATTGAGGATAGACCTTTTTACTTTATTCAGCTTTGTCATCTACTTTAATCTCAGCACTAGTTGAGGTCACATTAGAAACGTTCGCACTAGTTGGTGCTTTATCAGCTTGGCTAGCGGAGTCCACCTCGTTTGTAACATGTTCTAAGGTGCCTGTCGTGTCCTGTGAGACGTTTACAGTTTGTACGTCTGTAATTACACCTAGCATACCTAAAATGGTCAGAACCGTGTTAATGGTAGATTGCAAATTTAATCCGAATTTTTGGACAAATTTGTCAGCATAATCTGATACGGTGTTTGCCAGTCGAGTATTTTAAGCGGTCGCTGGTTAATTTGGAGTAACGTCGTCGTTAAATCTTGAGCACTAATGTGCTCAAAACGAGTCCCTTTAGGATAAAAATAACGTAAATTCCGATTAAAGCGTTCATTACTACCCACATCGTGATCGCTTGTATTCGGCATCTGTTTGTGCTAATTCAGCCTGATAAGGTTGACATCGAGATAATTCATAAGAAATTGTTGACGGTGATCGGTTCAACCGAACGCCCATTTGGATATTGGACAGCCCTAGTTCACAAAAGGTTTCGATTTTAATTCGTTCGGAATAGGTTATACTAGACAGGTTCTAAGCACCATTTTAAAGGAAGCTGATCTTTTTTGTCCGAACAGCGGTCGGATTAATTTTACAATCTACCTATCTGTCCAAGCTCGATGTGAAAGCAACCGATGTCTATTTACGCGGCAAATTTGGTCAAAAAAGCTCTCAAACCCTTGCTACGAGCGGAAGTTCAAAAAATGGACTTAATCTATATAGAGAACCTAAAGAAAGAGACAAAAACAGATACAATATAGATACTCAAAAGTTGAACTTTTCCACAGCATGTTTCTCACCAGATGAAATCGAAAAGCAAAACCATGATCTCATAAATCATGCTAATGACTTCTTAACTGATGAAGACAGTGGGCTCCCCGTTTTCTTAGAACCCGAAGCCGTGCAATTACTTAGCCTCTGGTGCCGAACTCCACAACAAATGCGCCGGTTCATTGGCATTATCTTAAATGCTAAGTACCGAGTTGAGAAGGATCATCAGGACATTGGCGTTCTAATCCCACTAGACGATGAAGAACTAAAATCTTTGATGACTAAAGCCTTGAGACGCTACTTTAACGCCCTAAGAAGCAATGAAAAGCATATCAAGAACGTGGAAAACTACTTGTACGGCACCATGCAAAACCTATTTGGCGTTTGGTGGAATAAACAAGCGGCTAGAGAATATGCGGCCAAACACCCCGAAGAACAGAACACTGACAATGAGCGTTCTTGAAATTAAACGTCATATGGACTCATTTAAGCCGTTTTAAGTGTTACATGCATAATTATATTAAAACTGCTTTAAAATCGCTTAGAAGTAAAAATAGGTGCCTTAAGTGGCCGAATTGACGATAGCTGAGCTATAAAACGGGATAGGAGCTTTTTAAATGACCAAACCCAGCAAAGAAATCGAAACAATTGATCAATTGTTGGCTGACCCCTGGGCAGTCAATATTCAAGACATTTGGGAACAAGCGGCATATAATCCAGATCCTGATAAACGCAAGCTGTTTGACGCGTTACACACTTACCTCTTAGATAAACGTCAAGAGAAGATTATCAACGAAAAGCATTTCGTGATTTAACATGAGTGAGCTAAAGAGATACATCATCGTTGCGGGGATAAACGGCGCTGGTAAAAGCACTTTATATCGCGCGAGACCCGAATTATTTACTCACTCCAAACGATTAAATGCCGATGAAATCCTACAAAAAATGGGTGGCGATTGGTATAAAGATCGTGATAACTTTAGGGCAATGCGAGAAGAAATAAAACAATTCCAGCGGCTTTAGATATCGGGCGGAGTATCCATGTTGAAACAACCTTGTCTGGGCAAGGAAAGGCACAATTAAATTTAATCGATCGGGCTCACCAAAATGTTTTGAAGTAACACTTTTATATGTGGCTTTAAAAAGCGAAAAAGTTGCAATTAATCGGGTTCATGAGCGGGTCAAAAAGGGTGGGCACGGTGTATCAGATGAAGTTGTTAAAAAGCGATATAATCAATCAAATCAAAATTTAGCAGCAGTTGCATTCAAAGCTGATAATGTCGTGATCTACGATAATAGCCAAAAATTTGTGTGAGTTTACAGACGAGAACACGACCAGGTGATCAAAAATAATTTGCATAACTTTCCTTGGATAAATCCCAAAATCACCTTTGAGTCAGCTATACAGAAACAACTAAATGACTTTGTTAAAAATAATCCAGATTTAAAAATTAGAAATCCCATTAATGATTCAGAAAATAAAAAACGATCGGGCTAGTTATTAGGCTGATCGTTTTTGAATTTATCCGGTTTATGGGTGTTAACATAGTCAGCAAATGTTTTTAAAAGTTCTTCGGTTTGTTCGACCGAGAGGTTATTAGCTTGAAAGTACTTTTCTAATAAAGCCCCTTTTTGAATTAATCGGCGAGAACGGGCTTTACGGGCTTGCCGATTTTCATAGTATTTAGATTGTCGTAATTTAAAATCTTCCCGATCAATTTTTTGTTTTAAACGCGCTTGCTTCTCGACTAGTTTTTCATATTGATTAGGAATGGAATTTCCCCATCTCGTATGGCTAATGATCTACGGACTTTACCTTTAAAAATTCAGAAAATTGCTTAGCTAAAAGCTTAATCTGATCGTTAGACAAATTAGCATAATCTAAATTGGCTTGACTGATGATTTGTTTACCTAGCCGTTGTTCAATCTTATTTTTTTCGTCCTTAATTTTCTGATTAAGGGCTTTTAATTTAGCTTCTTGTTTTTCTAAGTTACTTTTAGACATAACGATTCCTCCAATCATATTAGAAATAATCACCGAAACTATATCATATAGGAAACGTTAAGTCAAAGTATAAAAGTTGAAATAGCGAAGCGGAAGGCATACACTAAAAATAAATTCAGGAGAATCAGCAGACCGAGTGAAACTAGGTCAATGTGCGCACTTACACACAACAACTAAAGTTGGTTGTGTTATTATGCTAAACCCTTGTATCAGAAGTCGCCGTTGGCGACAACAAAAGCAAACCCATAAACCCAAAAAAAGGTGGTGACCGACATGGCAATTTTTCACATGAGTTTTCAAAATATTAGTGCTGGTAAAGGACGTAGTGCCATTGCTGGATCTGCTTATCGAAGTGGTGAAAAGTTATTCGATCAAAAAGAAGGACGAAGCTATTTTTATGCTCGGTCAGTCACGCCAGAAAGCTTTATTTTGACACCAAAGAATGCGCCAGCATGGGCGAGTGATAGAGAGAAATTATGGAATGAAGTCGAAAGAAAAGATCGGCGAGCAAATTCACGCTATGCAAAAGAGTTTAACGTGGCTTTACCAGTTGAATTAAGTGAAGATGAACAGAAAGAATTATTGA
>NZ_BAABMI010000091.1:0-8242 GCF_054785195.1 Secundilactobacillus muriivasis
ATTTGATAAGATAACGTTGCCGTTTAACGCATTTTGAGATGCTCTACGATAGTATCGTTCTGCGCCAATGTCAGATTCCGGTCAGCGGATAGGTGGATGCTGTGTCGCGATAATTGGTGGTTGTTGACGAACTTCCAACAACCACCAATTATCGGGGACGAATTCAAGACTCGCACGGGTTTTGGCGTGGCTTGAATTCGAGGACTGAGACCGCTCTTCGGCTCAGACCGGCCCCACAGCAGGAACCTAGCTGCTGACCGGAATCGATAGTTCACGCAAATCAAACTTCACAAACTAAACAGAAGAATGCTTACGCTGGACACAAACGATAGTAAAAAAGCCTCGGCGTGTATTCACCAGTTTTTCTTATTGGTTAATTGAGTTGACCAGTGTTTTTTTAATGAAGAATGTGTAAATGTATATTTTAATGCATAAAACGCCTAAATTGGTCTACTTTATGTATAAAATAAGCCGATTTATATGATAAGTTGCATAAACAATGAAAATGGTGTAAGGTAATGGTATTAAATTTTTTAGAGAGGGAGTTTCGTAGATGAAAGTCCAGGGGAAAAGGATTCTTCAAGTACTGATAACGATTGGTTTATCGCTATTATTCTTTATGAGCATGAGTACCAGTACAACTCATCAAACCGCGTACGCTGCGGATCAAACACTGCAACACATTAAAAATAAGGGGACGTTGGTCGTGGCCACGTCACCCGACTATCCACCATACGAGTTCTTAGCCGATACAAAGGGTAAGGAACGAATCGTTGGGATGGATATCAAGGTCATGGAAAAAATTTGTAAGGACCTTGGTGTTAAACTGAAGTGGAAGAGTATGTCGTATGACTCACTTTTGGTTGCTATCCAAACTGGGAAAGCCGACGTGGCGATCGGTGGGATCAACCCAACCGCAAAGCGGCGTCAAAGTGTTGATTTCTCCGATATCTACTATAGTGGTGGTCAAGCATTCTTGATCAACAAGACGGATAAGGCGAAGTTTACAAGTCAAAAGCAACTCACCAACAAAAAAATTGGTGCCCAAACGGGGACGTTGCAGTACGAATTGGCTAAGAATAAGATCAAAGGTAGCACGGTTAAAGGGATGGACAAAAACACCGACCTCGTGCTGGCTTTGAAGACCCATAAAATCGATGCGTTAGGAATTGAAAAGCCATCTGCTGAAGCTTACGTGAAGAACGATCCAGATTTGGCCATGATTCCATCAAGTTATCACTTAAACAAAAACGAAATTGGGGCCGCAATTGCCTTTAAGAAGGGCTCAACAACCTTGGAAACGGCCGTCAACAAGAGTATTGCCCAAATCAAGTCTAAGAACTTGACCGAAGGCTACTTGGCTGATGCTGGTAAATACATGAAGGTCAACACTAACGATACCTCAATGCCACATTACTGGAAATACTTCGCTAAAGGGATCGAATATACGCTGATTATTTCCGCAGTTTCCGTTGTACTTGGGGTTGCGTTAGGGACGTTACTGGCCTTGATGCGGTTTGCCAAGAGTAAGTTTTTGCACGCCATTGCGATTGCCTACATTGAATTCGTCCGTGGGACACCACTGATGGTTCAAGTGATGTTTGTTTACTTCGGGATCGGGATCATTGTCAACTTACCAGCGTTACTTTCCGGGATCATCGCGGTCTCCTTAAACAGTGGGGCCTACGTTGCCGAAATTATTCGTGGTGGGATCAATTCCGTTTCGAAGGGGCAAACCGAAGCATCAGCTAGTTTGGGGTTAACCAAGACCGATACCATGCGGTACGTGGTCTTACCACAAGCATTGAAGAACATTTGGCCAGCCTTAGGGAACGAATTTATTTCCCTGATCAAGGAAAGTTCAATTGTGTCAATTATCGGGGTTACCGACTTGATTTACCAATTGAACATTGTGCGGGCGGATACGTACCGTGGCGTTATGCCGGTATTTGTCGCCATGATGATTTACTTCGTCATTACCTTTATTCTGACCAGAATCTTAAACTTCTACGAGAGGAAGATGAAACATGCCAAGTAATGCATTGATCGAGGTTAACAAACTCGAAAAAAAATACGGTGACAACGAAGTGCTAAAGGAAATCGATGGCGTTGTTGAACCCGGACAAGTGATCTGTGTGATT
The DNA here is from genome assembly GCF_054785195.1 of Secundilactobacillus muriivasis. Lineage (NCBI taxonomy): Bacteria > Bacillati > Bacillota > Bacilli > Lactobacillales > Lactobacillaceae > Secundilactobacillus > Secundilactobacillus muriivasis. Next base: position 2,142 of record NZ_BAABMI010000091.1, read on the forward strand.
GGACCTTCTGGTTCCGGTAAGAGTACCTTTTTGCGTTGCTTAAACCTGTTGGAACAACCAACAGCCGGGCACGTGATGTTTGAAGGTAAGGATACGCAAAGCTTCACCGAAGATGAATTGACGACCATGCGCGAACGGATGGGAATGGTGTTCCAAAACTTTAACCTGTTCCCAAACATGACCGTGTTGGAAAACCTGAAACTGGCACCAATTCGCGTGAAGCACATGTCGGATGCCGAAGCTGGCGAAAAGGCTTTGAACCTACTAAAGCGGGTTGGTTTAGGTGAAAAGGCCGACGTTTACCCAGCTAGTCTGTCCGGTGGGCAACAACAACGGGTGGCCATTGCGCGTGCCTTGGCGATGGATCCAGAAGTCTTGTTATTCGACGAACCAACCAGTGCGTTGGATCCTGAAATGGTCGGTGAAGTACTGGCCGTTATGAAGGAACTGGCCGAAGAAGGCATGACGATGGTGGTCGTGACCCACGAAATGGGCTTCGCTCGTGAAGTGGCCGATCAGGTTTGGTTTATGGCTGACGGGTATATTCTGGAAAAGAATGAACCGAATGAGTTATTTAACCATCCGCAAAATGAACGGACGCAGGACTTTATTAGTAAGATTATTGGAAATTAGATTGGAACAGGCTTAAAGCTCGTGTGGCCAAGTTGGCTGCGGGGGCTTTTTGTTTTTGGGGTGGGAATTGCGCGGTTAGGTTACCGTGCCGAATGGTGCTGCGTGCTTATCCTTTACCCAAACGTGCATTCGGGTTATAATGATAGGTCGAGAATGACGAAGGAGGGGTCGCTGTGGCATCAGAGTATTTAGAGCATAAATTGGCGTTGTTGCCTGGTATGCCGGGAATCTACATGATGAAAAATATTAACGGCACGATTATCTATGTCGGGAAGGCTAAAAATCTGAAGAACCGGGTGCGGTCGTATTTCAAGAGTAGTCACGAGGGAAAAACGGCTCGTTTGGTGTCTGAAATTGCTGATTTTGAGACCATTGTGACGTCGACGGACAAGGAAGCCTTTTTACTCGAAATTACGCTGATTCAAAAGCATCAACCCCACTACAATATCAAGCTAAAGCAGGGTACTGGGTACCCGTACATCAAAATTACCAACGAACGTGATCCTCAGATGTTGATCGTAAGCACGGTCAGAAAGGATGGCGCCTATTATTTTGGTCCCTATCCAAACGTGTATGCAGCGGAGGAGACCCTGCATTTTCTGCAAAAGGTTTACCCGTTACGACGGTGTACCGGTTTCCAAAACCGGCCGTGTTTGTATTATCACATGGGTCAATGTCTAGGCGCATGCTTTAAAGAAGTGCCGGAAGCGACATACAAGCGCCAAATTGAACACATTAAGTCGTTTTTGAACGGGAACGTGGCGACCGTGAAGCGTCATTTAAATCAACAGATGACCGAAGCAGCCGAAAAATTGGAATTTGAGCGGGCGGCTGAGATTCGTGACCAGATGCACTACATTGAAGTGACCGTTGAAAAACAGAAAATCATTTCAACCGACCGGACCCCACGTGATATTTTCAACTTTTATCTGGATAAGGGTTGGTTGTCCGTGCAGGTGTTCTTTATTCGCCAAGCGCGGTTGATCAAGCGGGAAAAACGACTGTTTCCAATCGTGAACAGTGACGTGGAAGAAATGACGAGTTTTATTATTCAGTTCTATAACCGAAAGAACAGTGTGCTGCCAAAGGAGATTTTAGTTCCGGATAGTTTACCGAAAGATATTTTAGAGGAGATGCTACCGGTGCCGGTGCGGACGCCGCAGCGGGGTGAAAAACGTGCGTTACTAGAAATGGCTGGAAAAAATGCGCGCCTCGTCCTCGAAGAAAAGTTCCGGTTATTGGAACTGGATGAACAAAAAACCACTGGGGCGATGAAAGAGATTACGGATGCATTGGGCATCGCGCCGGGCCATAAAATCGAGGCCTTTGACCACTCTCACATCCAAGGCGCTGACCTGGTCTCCGCCATGGTTGTCTTCGTGGACGGTCAACCGAATAAAAATTTGTACCGAAAATACAAACTCAAGACGGTCGATCACGCAGACGAAACGGCTAGTACCCAGGAAGTGATTCGCCGGCGCTACACCCGCTTGTTGAAGGAACACGCACCGTTGCCTGACCTAATTCTAATGGATGGTGGTCCAATTCAACTCGAAGCGGCCAAGGACATTCTGGAAAATGAACTAGGACTTAATGTTCCGGTAGCGGCAATGGTTAAAAACGATAAGCACCGGACCGCTGATTTATTGTCGGAAGTCGGGGATACGCCGCTTCACCTAGATCCCAAGTCACAGGGCTTTTACCTCTTGCAACGCATCCAAGATGAAGTGCACCGGTTCGCAATTACGTTCCACCGCAAAGTTCACGCCAAGAATTCGTTGAGTTCGCGGTTAGATGATATTGCGGGGGTGGGGCCAAAAACGCGTAACAAGTTATTGCGAGAATTTGGCTCAATGAAGAAGATTGCGGCCGCTTCCACAGAAGAGTTACAGAAACTGGGCATTTCGAAACCAGTGGCCGATACGATTCGCTTAACGTTGGCCAAGATGCCTGAAACAAATTAGAATCTGACGAAATCTGAAATAACTGTGGTAATTTCGGTCATTTCATTGGATAATGACAAGGTTAGAGCAACTGAACGAATTCAAGAAGTATGGAGATAAATTATGTTTGTAGATCACGTAACGATAAATGTAAAGGCCGGTAATGGTGGAAACGGAATGGTTGCCTTCCGGCGTGAAAAGTATGAGCCCAATGGTGGCCCTGCTGGCGGTGACGGTGGTCGCGGCGGTAGTGTTATTTTTCGGGTCAACCAAGGACTGCGGACGTTAATGGATTTTCGGTATAACCAGAAGTTCAAGGCAGAGCCCGGTCAAAAGGGTGGTATCAAAGGAATGACTGGTCGCGGCGCAGAAGACCGCATCATTTTAGTTCCTCAAGGGACCACTTTGATTGATGATGAAACCAACATGGTGATTGCGGACCTCGTTGAACCAGATGACGAGATCGTTGCCGCTAACGGTGGCCGTGGTGGTCGTGGTAACGTCCACTTTGCGACGCCTAAAAACCCGGCGCCGGAACTCGCTGAAAATGGCGAACCTGGTGAAGAACGGCGAGTGCGGTTGGAACTTAAGCTATTGGCCGATGTTGGGCTGGTTGGGTTCCCATCTGTTGGTAAGTCAACGTTATTAGCTGCCATTACGAGTGCGAAACCTAAAATTGGCGATTACCACTTTACAACGTTGTCACCTAACCTGGGTATGGTGCGCTTAAATGATGGTCGCGACTTTGCGGTTGCCGATTTGCCAGGGTTGATTGAGGGTGCTGCTAGTGGGATCGGTCTGGGCATCGAATTCCTACGCCACATTGAACGGACTCGGGTACTCCTTCACTTGATTGATGTCAGTGGCTTTGAAGAACGCGACCCTTACGAAGACTTCCAAAAGATCAACGATGAACTGAGAAAGTATGATCCAGACCTCTTGTTGCGGCCTCAAATCGTGGTTGCTACTAAGATGGATCTCCCCGACTCAAAGGAAAACTTAGAAATTTTGAAACAAAAACTGGCCGCGGATGACACATTGCCAACCGCACCAATTGTGATGGCCATTTCGAGTGTGACCCACGATGGGTTAACGCCGTTGATTGAAAAGACGGTTGAAGTGCTTGATCAAACGCCAGCCTTCCCAGTTAAGGGTGTGGATGACCTTGAGCAGATGTTACCTGAACCAGAATCAACTGAGCCAACTGACCACTTTGATGTGACGCGTGACGAAGATGGTACTTGGGTCTTAAGCGGTGCTAAACTAGAGCGCCTCTTCTTAATGACGAACTTTGATCATGAGGAAAGTACGCTTCGATTTGCCCGTCAGTTACGTGGCATGGGTGTCGATGAAGTTCTGCGTGATCGTGGCGCTCGCAATGGTGATTTAGTTCAGATTGAAGATTTCACCTTTGAATTTGTTGAATAGTAACTGATTCGCTTAACAAGTTTAAAAGTTGAAATGGGGGAGAATTGATGCAACAGCAGGGAAGTAAACGACTGAAAAACAGCCGCTATATTTCTGGATTCGATGGCATTCGGACCATCGCCGTTTTTGGGGTGATCGTTTACCACTTACTACCTTACAGCCTACAGGGTGGTTATCTTGGTGTGCCAATATTCTTTGTGGTTTCGGGATATTTAATTACGGATCTTTTATTACAAGAGTACGAACAAAATGGTCGAATTGACATACCCGCGTTTTACGGGCGCCGAATGAAACGACTTTATCCGGCACTGGTCACGATGGTACTGACAACTGCGGCGTACATTACGCTGTTTCAACGATCATTGTTTGTTAATCTGAAGGCAATTATCGGCACTAACCTGCTTTATGTTTATAACTGGTGGGAAATCGGTCACGGACAGTCGTATTTTGATCGGTTTAACGGTGAATCACCTTTTACCCACCTTTGGTCATTATCGATTGAAGGCCAGTTTTATCTTTTTTGGCCGTTACTGTTAGTCCTCTTTTTGTGGGTATTTCGGCAACGCAAAACGATTTTTTACATTGTTTTGGCCACGGCTGGTATCTCGGCAATTTTGATGGGCATCCTGTATGCGGGTCCGGATAACACCAACCGGGTCTATTACGGAACTGATACCCGGATGTTTGCGATTTTGTTAGGCGTTGCATTGGCTTTTATTTGGCCTGCGACGAAGCTGAAGGTCAAATTACCGCAACGAGAACGATACTTGATCAACGGGGTGGGCTTTGTTAGCCTCGCCGTGATCGCGTGGTTATTTGTGACGCTATCTGGTCAAAGTACGATTACGTATCGTGGCGGCATGCTTGTCTTTACACTGTTTTCAGCTTTATTGGTAGCAGCAGTGGCCCATCCCGCAGGCATCTTGAACCGGGTGTTGACCAACCGGTTATTTACCTGGATTGGGAAACGCAGTTACGGGATTTACCTTTATCAATTTCCAATTATGATTTTTTACGAGGCCAAGGTTACCATTTCAGCGCATCCGGTATTAAATGCATTGATTGAGGCGGCTTTGATCTTAATCGTCAGTGACCTGTCATACCGGTACCTTGAACGACCAATGCGCCGGTATAACTATCGTCAGCTACCGACACTATTGCGTGAATTAGTCGCTAAAAATTCAGTGTACGGGCTTCGACGTTGGGTCGCTTTACCGGCTGCGGTCGTTGTGGTCATCGCTTTATTTGGGGCTGCAACCGCACCATCTCGGCAATCAGCAAAGCAAACGGCACTTCAGACGAATATCAAACGTAATCAAAAAGCGGCTGATAAACGTAATACGGCGGCGTTGAAGAAGCAGAAAGCTGCTGAAAAGCGAGCTGCGGAACAAAAGAAACAAGCACAAGCGTTAGCGAAAATTAAATTAACTAAACGTGAAATTGCGGTTCATCGAGAATATGGATTGACGAAACGACAACTGGTAACGGCGAGAAATCTCTCAATCACAGCGATTGGCGATTCGGTCATGGTCGACGTGTCAAAAGACCTTCAGTCCGTCTTTCCGAACACCTATGTTTCGGCGTCTGTTGGTCGCCAAATTTGGCAAGCGCCAAAGCAGATCCAAGCACTTCAAGCAAAGGGCGCTCTGGCCGATAACGTGGTCATTAATTTGGGAACGAACAGCCCAATGACGGATGCGCAGATCAACAGCGTCATTCGAATGATTGGCCCGAAGCGCAAAATTTTCTGGGTCAACACTCACGTGCCAACCCGAAACTGGGAGCATCAAGTCAACGCAACGATTCTACGGGCGGCTAAGCGCTACCCGAACGTTGAAGTGGTTGACTGGCATGGTCTCAGTCAAGGACACCAAAATTGGTTCTATAAAGATAACGTGCACCCGAACCCAACTGGGAATCGGTACTACACGATGCTACTGGCTAAGCACTTGACGAAAGCGCAATAGTCTAAAAACACCTCACTAGACGTTCTAGCGAGGTGTTTTTGCTGTCGTTTGTATCCAGCGTAAGCATCATTGATGTGAGTTTGTGAAATGTGATTTGTGTGAACTGACGATCCCGGTCAGCGACTAGGTT
>NZ_BAABMI010000092.1:0-7757 GCF_054785195.1 Secundilactobacillus muriivasis
GTAACCCCGTAAATAGGTAATTAGCGTGTCAGACCAAAGTTGAACGATAACTGAGGCAGTGCTGTATCTAAGCAAGCAGAAACGGTCAGGTAGACTGATTATCAATCAGGAATACTTCTAAAAACGGTTAAATGTGGCGGAAGATCGTTGATTAATAACTACCGCTGTTTCAATCCACCTACTTTAGTGGGTGGTAGTTGAATTCTCACTATGCTTCGACTAAAATGAAACGCATCACATTCATCAGGAGGTCAACACCGTGTCCATTCACTATCAATCTGCCCAACCCGCAGATTTAACCGAAATTATGACCATCGAAAATCAGGGTTTTACGCCAGAAGAAGCTGCCAGCGAGACTAGTATGGCAGAACGAATCCAGGTCATTAGCGATACATTCATTACTGCAAAGGATGACCAAGGCCACGTGCTCGGCTATATCGTTGGCCCAGCCGACAAAGCTCGTTACATCAACGACGACCTCTTCGACCATACAACGCCCAATGATCCGACAGCGCCCTACCAAACTGTGTTGAGTTTGGCCGTTCATGACGACGTTCAGGGTCAAGGCATCGCGAGTCAATTGCTCAAAGAACTCGCGAAGGTTGCTAAGGCGCAACATCGCCAGGCCATTACGTTGACCTGTCTGGAACGTCTGATTCCGTTTTATGAACGAAACGGTTATGTCAACGAAGGCGTTGCTGAATCGGATCATGCTGGTGAAGTTTGGTATAACTTGATTTACTCGTTGTAGCCTACAATATCGCGGTATCACAAGGTTAATCAAAAGGGAGACCACATGTCATTTAACGACGTGTCGTCTCCCTTTTATCAGCCAATTAATCTTTAAAAATCGCATCAACCCGGTCACTAGCCGTCACATCGGTTTCACCCACATAGCCCAGATCAGTACCAATGACGTCTAAAAAATCTAATAAAGCAGGATTTAAGCCTAAATCCTCTAATTCAGTCCGGTTGACCCGGTAACGAATTGTGTCCTCAAGACCAGCTTCAACCTTTTGAACCCACTTTGGTTCTCTAAGATACTCGCGTCCCAACGCCGCAAACGTGATGCCCGCGGCCATTACTTTCTCAACGTCCGCAGGCGATTGCAACCCACCGACTGAAATCAATGGTACCCGATCATGGACCTGATCCTTGATTCGAAGGATCGTTGGCCGGTTTTCTTGCGGATCATTCAGGGATTTACGCCAAGCATTGCCCATTGAGACGTGTAAGTAGTCAATGCCACTATCCGCTAATCGATCGACAAATTGTAGCGTGTCTGCGATGCGGATCCCTGGTTTTTCAACTTCCTCTGGCGAAATTCGGTAACCCAGCAAAAATGGCGTTTGTGCGTACTGATCAATCACCATCTTAGCAGCGTTGACAATTTCTAACCCAAACCGCATCCGATTTGTAACCGAACCGCCCCACTGATCCGTTCGTTGATTAGAATTAGGTGAAAAGAACTGTTGAATCAGATAGGTATTTGCGCCGTGGATCTCAACGCCATCAAATCCAGCAAGGATCGCCCGTCGCGTTGCCATCGCAAAGGCAACCACAATTTCTTTAATTTCAGTTTCGCTTAATGCGCGCGGAGTTTCCATCCCATCGCGAGGTGCCGCGATTGCGCTGGCACTGACAGGTTGCGTCCCGCGAAGAATCTGTGAGTTCGTCATCCGTCCAGCATGAATCAACTGCAAAATAGCTTTGGTGCCGTTTTGCTTCATCGTGGCCGCTAGTTTGGCCAACCGCGGTAGATAACGATCATCATTCACCGCTAATTCGCCTTCAAAACCCTTCCCGGTCGCCGTCACATTAGCTGCTGGTGTAATAAACATGCCAACGCCGCCAGCTCGTAAACTTGCATAATACAATTCATCTCTTGAGACGCTCCCGTCTTCCAATCCGGAACGTTCCGTCATCGGCGGAATTACCACCCGGTTTTTCACCGTCATGCCGTTTTTAAAGGTGTATGGCTTTAAAAATTGATAGTCTGTCATTTCGCAGTCTCCTTCAGCTAAATTGAAACCGATTACAAATTCCAGTATACACGCTCAATCACTAATTAAAAGTAATTAATTCGGTGTACAATAGTTACCAGATGGTAAGTTTTAGCGTGCCGAGTCGTTTGAACACTGCTAAAATTTTCTTAGTCAATTTACTGGATACGAAAGGAACGCACTCATGGCATACAACGACAAAATCTACCAGCTAGGCATCAATTACACCCTCGCCATCATCGGTGGCAAATGGAAATCCGCCATTATTTGTCAATTAGGCTTACAGTCACAACGCCCGCTGGCATTACAACGACACCTAGTTGGGATTTCACCAAAGGTCTTAACTAAACAACTTCGGGAACTTGAAACGGACGGCATCGTTAGTCGAACAACCTGCGGTACTGTGCCGCCCAAAGTTGTGTACGGGTTAACCGCCGCTGGTCGAAGCCTTCGAGAAACGCTCGTTACGCTCTCAATTTGGGGTGAACAAATGGCAACGCAATCAACAACCCCGGTAACGATCATTCACGATAGCTCGGAAATCTTTTAACTTCATTTAAACAACAAAAAACGACCTGTCAATTCAGCTCATCGTGAATTGACAGGTCGTTTCGTTTTTTTATAATTACAATAAAATCCCCACGGAATAGTGAATAATCATCGTTAAGATACCAACGATCACGTTCCGAATAATGGCCGTTTTAACTAAGCCGTCACCCAACTTTGCACTGAGGAATCCAGTTAGCGCAACTGAAGCACAAACGGCTAAAATTGTAACTGGCCATTCAATGCTAACTGGCGATAACGTCATGGCAGCTAACGGGAAAATCCCACCAGCAGCGGCTGAGAACAGCGACGAGAAAGCCGCGTTCCACGGACTCATGTAATGGCCAAGTTGCAGGTCGTATTTCACACTCACGACCGTTTCCAGTGGCCGTTTTGCCATTAATTCGGCAGCCATCTTGGTCGCCGTTTCAGTCGACACACCACGGTCCGTATAGTGATTCACGACCGCTGCCATCGCATCATCGTAGTTCGTCGCTAACCGCTTTTTTTCAGTCCGCACAACCGCTTTTTCGGTATCCTTTTGCGTCGATACTGAGGCGTATTCGCCAGATGCCATTGAAAACGCACAGGCTAATAAATCTGACAATCCGGCAATGAAGATGGTAAACCGGTTCGGCGTTGCCACCGCCACACTAAACAGCACCCCAACAACGGTTAAGATCCCGTCATTAGATCCCAAAACGCCAGCTCGTAACGTGTTTAACCGTTCTTCCATCGTTTGGGTTTTCTTGGGTTTGGCCCCAGCTAATTGCTTCATCATTTTCGTCTGCCCCCTACTGACCAATTAAGGTCCCAATTGCGAATGTAACAATCATGGTTAATAAGCCAGAGACCACGTTTCGTAGTACGCCACGGCTCCGACTCGCATTCCCCAACGTGGCGGCACTGTAGCCGGTAATTGTTAACGCAATGATGACCGCAATGAACGTGCCTAAAATGCGGATTGATGTTGGTAGCAAAGTGATTGCCAACAAAGGCAACACCGATCCAATTGGAAATGAAATCATGGATGAAATTGCGGCGGCATATGGGCTCGTATACTCCCCTGCATCAAACCCGTACCGCTCTCGAACTGTGGCAACCAACGGATCTTGTGCCATCATTTCAGTGGTTGCTTGATGAGCAAGATCCGGACTGATTCCTGAATTGATGTATTTTTGACGAATGAAGTTAAACTCACCATCATAATCGTCATCCAATCGCTCCTGTTCGGCCATGATTGCTCGCCGCTGCGAATCCTTTTGCGTATTGACGGACACGTACTCGCCCATCGCCATTGAAACCGTACCGGCCAACATTCCTGACAACCCTGAAATCAAAATCGCAAAGTTACTGGTTGTTGCACCCGCAACCCCAATAACGATCCCAGCAACGGATAGAATTCCGTCATTCGCACCCATCACCGCTGCTCGCATGATATTGATTCGTTGGGCTAACGTAATCTTCTTTTTCATTTAAACCGCCGCCTTACTTTAGAATTTTTCTAACCAGGAATCAATTATAACTGGATTGATTCTAAATTACAAGCAACTACTTGCGATTTCTGAAAATTTTCAAACTAGCCACTTGTATCAATCTTTGCCTCTTTTCTTCAAAAATATTCCAACCTAATTATACCCATTCCAACGTTAAAAATAACTAATAATTTACGAATATGCCAAACTTAGGTAATTTGAGCGGAATCGTCTCATTTAAAAAAGTACCGAAACACCCCTTAATTCGAGATATTTCGGTACTGTGTCAATTATTTGGTGAACATGTTGCTTAAATCATCCGTGGCATCACCGGCCGACCAAAGAAGTAACCTTGACCATATCGAACATTCAACATCTGCGCTAGTTCATAATCAGCTAACGTTTCAATATTCTTCAAGATCAAACGCTTATGGTGGTCCTCAAGGTGTTGTTGCCATTGTTGAATCGATTGTTGATCAGCAACGCTTAATGCTTGCACATCGACTTTGATCCCATCAATGTACGCAAGACCCTCAGCAAGCAATTTCCGCTGTTGTAGAATCGAGTCACTGTCTAACATCACTAAAATTCCGGCATCTTGGTACTGCGGGTAAATCTGCTTAAGCTCAGCCATAGTTGGTGTTTCGCTTAACTCCAGTGTTAATCGCCGAAGTTCTGGCGTTGCCGCCACGAACCGCCGTAACTGCTTAATGTGATGCGGATCCACAAACTGGGCCCGCGTCACATTGATGGCGATGACCTTGACACTCAGTTGCGCTAACAATTGCCGCATCATGGACACCTGAGTCGTGATACCAAGGTCAAACGACTCTGGCACCACCCACCGACCGTGATCAAACGTCCGCATCAATAACTCCTGACAAATCGGTTGTTCATCCGCAATTTGAATAACGGGTTGGGTGAAATACGTGTGAGTCACAACGACCGTTGACAATGGATTGACGTCTAACGTCTCACCATCAACCGTGACACAGTCTCGGCCATGTTGCTTCGAAATATACAAACTATCATCCGCTCGACCATAGCTATCAGCCAAAACAACGTCTGCTTGGCGGACCGTTGTTACCCCAAACGATGCCGTTATTTTGATGAATTGATCGTGGTAGTGGTAATCCATTTGTCGCAGTGCCTGCCAACACGCTCGGACAACCGGCACCGTTTCTTGCGCATCGCCATTTGGAAACAGGATAACGAATTCTTCACCACCAGTTCGATAAAGTTGCCAGGGCTGGACGTAATGTGACAACGTCGTTTTTAAGAGGTTCGTCACCGCAACCAAGGCCCCATTACCTGCCAAGTGACTATAGCGATCGTTGATTCCCTTAAAATTATCAATATCTAATTCAGCAAAGGTTAACGGCTGCTGATCATCTCGAATTTGGTTAAAAATGGCGACCGATTCACTCAAAAAGTTGGTGTAACTCTTAGCGCCGGTTAACGCATCAAAATTAACTTCGTGCGTGAGTTTGGCCCGCTCTAAAGCCCGCTTATGAGTAGCGTTACTGTAGGCACACGAATAGACGCTCATCGCCATAAACATCGCAATGTAGCCAAACCGTTGCCAGTTATCGATGCCAACGTAACTCGTCCAGTAGGCAACCGATAACACCACTGCGTAGATCATGTGAAAGGTCCAACTATAGCGAATCTGATTTCGAAATAAGCGCAGTACCGTGCCCATGATGATGAGAACCAGCGCAACTCCAATGAATAATTCGAGGTCAAACGTATGGTTAATGAACCAAAACGTCCCGCCAATCGCGCCTTGAAGCCAAAACTCGAAGTCGGTGAGTCGATCATTTAATAGTGGGTAAGCAATGACAAAAAGCTGTAAATTTAAAAATAGTAATACGCTAACCGCCTTGGCACCAGTAATATACTGAAGCCATAAGCAGAGTAGCACCGTCACACCAATGACTGAAAAGCGTCTCAGCCATTCCCCCACCGTCGTCGGCCGGGGTGTTTGAATCGCCCACTTCACGTGCCACTCATAGTAGGTAATAAACCCCGCCACAAAAAACACTGAAATGAGAAGGTGTGACATCCATAGGTTAAATGCCATAATTTGCCCTTCATTCTTGCTGAAATTAACTGTTATGTGTAATTGTTATTATTTATAGATTATTTTCTACTAATTATTCTGGAAATACAACCTTTTTCGCAATAAGTTGGTTTACCATCGCCCAACAAGCGCTTCATTTTTGCTCAGAAGTGACCTGCTCAGGCGCATCAAACAGCTCATCAACGGTCGTATACAAGATGGCAGCCAAACGAAACGCTAGCGCTAATGACGGATCGTACTTGGCATTTTCAATTGCGTTGATGGTTTGTCGTGAAACGGCAGCTAACTGACTCAATTCAGCCTGTGATAAGTGCAAGGCTTTTCGGCGCGTTTGAATTGAATTTTGCATACCGGCTCCTCCTTTCGAAATGTCAAAAGTATTTGTCAAACAGTGTCAAAAATATTTGACATGAACTGTCAAATACTATTGACAATTCGTGGCTATCCAATTTACCAACTATATGGTACATTAATCCTATCTTGATTAAAACCTCAAAGGAGCCTTGATATGCAAAAAATTGCCGTTTACTGCGGTGCCGCCACGGGCACAAACCCCGTTTACGAACAAGCTGCTACGGAACTTGGTCACTACTTAGCCACGCACCACCTCGATCTCGTTTACGGCGGTGGCGGGATTGGCTTGATGGGTATCCTCGCACGCCAAGTTCTTAGAGACGGTGGTCAGGTGTACGGTATCATGCCACAAGAACTGGTCGACCGTGGCGCAGCATTTACCGGACTCACCGACCTTCAAATCGTCGCTGATATGGCCACTCGTAAGCAGACTATGTTGACGCTGGCCGATGGTTGCCTAGCACTCCCTGGTGGTCCTGGGACACTGGAAGAAATTGTCGAGGCTTTTTCTTGGGCCCGCTTAGGCGATAATTCTAATCCGTGTGCCTTTTACAACGTCAATCATTATTACGATCCATTACAACGTTTCTTTGACGACATGGTGACGAACGGCTTTTTGACGACAACGGATCGGCAAAAACTCTGTTTCGCTGACTCGCTGGATACGATTATGACGTTTATGACGACGTATCAGCCACCTAAGATTCGGACCTATTAGTCATTGTCGTTTGTGTCCAGCGTAAGCATGTTTAGTTTGTGAAGTACGGTGATTTGCTTGAACTGTCGATTCCGGTAAGCGGCTAGGTTCCTGCTGTGGGGCCGGCCTGAGCCAAAGGGCGGTCTCAGCCCTCGAATCTAAGCCTCGCCAAAATCCGCGCGAGTCTTAGATTCGTCCCCGATGATAAGTGGTTGTCGGAAAAACACCAACAACCACCTATCATCGCGACACAGCATCCACCTAGCCGCTTACCGGAATCTTACATTGACGCAGAACGGTACTATCGTGGAGCATCTCAAAATGCGTTGAACAGCAACGTTATCTTATCAAATCAGCATAAGCGTGATGATGAGGTTCGGCATCGTTCAATCGTTGATTCATTACAGTTACTGGACATGACCACAATCATTTCTGCGGTTGTCAAGTTACCATTCAACGTCGCTATTACGCGGTTCCATCAACTTCAGAATGTGACAATCAGCTGTTCTGTTCGCTACAGCCCACCATGTAGCGGGAGGCGGAGGCGCGCGAGGCTCAGCAGTGTCGGTATGACTTAAGCAGTCGTAGTTCGTGGGGTT
>NZ_BAABMI010000093.1:0-7571 GCF_054785195.1 Secundilactobacillus muriivasis
ATTGATCTTATCCATCATCAAGGCGACGTCTTAGGTGACGCCTATGAATACTTAATCGCGCAATTTGCCAGTGATTCTGGTAAGAAGGCGGGGGAATTTTATACCCCGCGGCAGGTGTCCGACATTATTGCCCAGATTGTAACCTATCAGCGCAATGCAGGTGATAACCAAGTGCGGACTATCTATGATCCAGCAGTTGGTTCTGGTTCGCTGCTGTTAAATGTCGGACAGCACGTGCAAAATCCCAGCTTAGTGAGTTACCACGGTCAAGAATTGAACACCACAACCTATAACCTGGCCCGAATGAACTTAATGTTGCACGGCGTCTCGTATGACGATATGCACTTACGCAATGGCGACACATTAAGTAAAGATTGGCCGGTTGACGAACCTTACTTATTTGATGCGGTTGTTATGAACCCACCTTACTCGGCGCACTGGGATAACAGTGACAAACGTTTGTCTGATCCCCGCTTCCGCGACTATGGCGTCTTACCGCCTAAATCTAAAGCCGACTTTGCCTTCCTACTACATGGCTTTTATCATTTGCAGGAACATGGGACTATGGGCATTGTCCTACCCCATGGCGTGCTATTTCGGGGGGCTAAGGAAGGCAAAATTCGCCAAAAGCTTCTAATGGATAACCGGATTGATGCCATTATTGGGCTACCCGCCAATATTTTTCATTCCACTGGTATTCCGACATTGATCATGGTTTTAAAGAAACACAAGACCACTGACGACGTCTTATTTATAGATGCGTCCCGGGAATTTGAAAAGGACAAGAATCAAAATAAGCTAACGGCAGCAAACATCAAAAAAATTGTGACGACTTATCAAAACCGGCAAGATGTCGATAAATATGCCCACGTGGCCTCACCGGCAGAAATCAAAGAGAATGACTACAACTTAAATATTCCGCGCTACGTTGATACGTTTGAACCGGAACCTGAGATCGATCTGGGCCAAGTCAAAGCTGATCTAAAGCAACTGGACGAGGAGATCAGTCAGAATGAACAAGCCTTTAATGAATTGGCTAGCCAGTTAGTGGCTACCCAGGTGAATGACCAGTCAAAACCGGAGGCCCACAATGAAAGATAACCAAGCTAAATATCCGCAATTAAGATTTAAAGGTTTCACTAACCCTTGGGAACAGCGTAAGTTGGGGGAAGTTGGTAAAACACAATCTGGAATTGGTTTTCCAGATGCTGAACAAGGTGGAACAGAAGGTGTTCCATTTTACAAGGTATCGGATATGAATAAGCCTGGTAACGAGCATGAAATGGTTAATGCCAATAATTATGTCAATTACGAGCAGTTGTCACGCAAAAAATGGAAAATAATTGAGACGGTCCCAGCAGTTATATTTGCGAAAGTTGGAGCAGCGATCATGCTCAATCGTAAACGTCTTGTGACAAGTCCATTCTTAATTGATAACAACACCATGGCGTATGTCTTTGATGGCTCTTGGAATATTGATTTCGGAAAGACTTTGTTTGAAACAATCAACTTACCTCGATATGCACAAGTTGGTGCTTTGCCTAGCTATAACGGTTCAGACATTGAATCTATCGAAGTAACTTTGCCGAACAAAGGTGAACAAGTCAAATTGGGAGCATTTTTCAAAAGCCTTGATGACACTATCACCCTTCATCAGCGTAAGTTAGCTAAGCTTAAGGAACTTAAACAGGGCTATTTGCAGAAATTGTTCCCCAGAAATGGTAGCAAGTTCCCACAATTAAGATTTTCAGGGTTTGCTGACGCTTGGGAAGAGCGTAAGCTTGGAAATCTCTTTTCAGTCACAGATACAAAGCATGCTACTGCACCAACTACAGACAAAGAAACTCAGTTTAGGATGATACGAACAAGTTATGTACGAGACGGAAGACTGCTTGTGGACCAGACGGAATCTGTGACAGAGCAGACATATAAGCAATGGTCCGAAAGAATTCGGCTTCAGCCAGGCGATATTGTATTCTCACGAGAAGCACCAATTGGTGAAGTTGCCATTATTCCAGACAATTCGTATCATTTCTTCTTAGGTCAGCGCATGGTTGCTTTGAGAAGTACAACTGAAGTATCAACAGATGCGCAATTCACGCTTGCAACCCTTCTGGCTCCACGCTTTCGCCGTGAAGTAAGAATTAGAGATGCGGCCTCTACCACAGTCGCAAATTTTGGAATACCAGATATCAAGAAAACGAGCATCTATGTCCCGACTCCAACCGAGCAAAATAAGCTCGGTACGCTAATTATGATGATTAGTGACACTATCGCTCTTCATCAGCGTAAGCTTGAAAAACTCCAGGAACTCAAAAAAGGGTATCTACAAAAGATGTTTTGCTGATTCTTAATTTGATCAAATTTAGGATCCTATGAAACTCCATGACTTCATTTTTATTGTTCTTGGTCAATACTTAATTCACCTGTATAATAGATTACGCAGGAAGTTTTAAGGGCGGTGGCTGTCTTTTCCCTTGTGAGGTGAGGCCCATGGGAACATGGAATAATCTTCAGGAAGGTTTCACAGTCAATGAGCGTCTTCCAGACACTCTCGTTGATGTTGCTGTTTGGCACGTTTTTAATCGCGCTCCTCAGCTATATCGACAAGCACCACAAATAAAAAAGCCGCCCTGTGTAACTTTGGTAGAGGTCACAGGACGAGCTAAAATCGTTTATTAAGTTTCTGCCACCGCCTTTGAAGCGGCTTGCATGGGAAGTCTTGTTAGCGCAAGGCTTCCCTTTTCTATTACATTATAGCATGTCCTTTAAAAACTGGCTAACGTTTTAGACTTTGGTCATTTTTGAAATCGGGTTGTTTGATTGACGGATTTTCTTCAACAAATGCTTGCAGTTGTTTTTGAGTTCGCTTACTGATTTCTTCGTGTATCTCATGTAACTGGTTTTTAAATTGTGCTTTTTGTTGTGAATTAGTCTTTTGCTGAACTTGTTGTTGCAAGCTTTGATAGGACTTATTCAGTGACTGAGCTGATAGCTTTTTTAAATCATGCTCGGGCTCTTTTTGTGCTTCTTGTAAGCCTAATTGTTTGGTTAACCCGTCACTAAGCTCAATCACTTTGTTGCTAACTTGCTGGATTTCACTTAAAGCACTATGGATCACGGCTTTATCTTTGGCCCAGGTAGCTACATACCCGAGGGAGTAATTGCCTGTATCAACCCCAATGTTTTGCATGGCGACATATGCAACCGCTTCGGCTTGGGTTTCCTGATAAGCTCGTGGCCGATCTTTAAAGGCTGATTTTAATCCGTGTAGCTGGCTATGCGCATATTCATGATATAACGTCTTCAATTTTAAAGCATTATTGGGCTCATCGCCACCAATGACGATTTCATTAGTGCTGGGTTGAAAATACCCCTTAGCCCCATTTAGCGTCGCTAAAGGCACTTCACTGACTTTAAGGTCGGGTTGCTGGTTGAGATAGTCTTTGAACGCGTTATACAAGCTCGTTACATTCTGATGATCGGCTAAATTTTCTTTGACAAAGTCTTTAGCACTTAAAACTGGCTCACCGCTAGTTTGTGACACGTCAAAGACGGGGAGATAACGGTAACCGACAATGGCGCGTTCATCGGTGGTATCAAGACGCTTTTGCTCGGCTGGTGTTAACTTCTTAATAATCGGGGCCGCAATCCGAATCGCTTTTGCGCCTCGTTTGACGGTGCGGTTAAAAGCCGTCTGCCATTGCTTAAAGCCCGCGACTTGAGTGGCTTGCGGATTTTGCGCATAAATCAAATCAATGTTTCTGGCGCTATAATGATGAAATTTAGCCAGGGTATTAAGATACTGTTTAAATCGGTCACTATCGGTTAATTTTAGGATTTGTTGTTCGGCTTGGGCGACTAATTGTGCTTTCCAGGCTTTAACGTCGGCTTTACTCGGCATTGCCTACCCCTCCTCATCTTCAAAAATATCATTCAATATAGGGGCTACGTTGATTTGAATCGGGGTCGTGCCATAAAGGGCGATGTAGCCATCAGCTAATTTTTGCCAAGCCACTTGATAATAGGCTCCGTTACCAGTGGTTTCTTTTAAATACTTGTAGGTTCCTTTAGCCTGCAAAACCGGTAATTCACTCCCAATGACTGTTAATTCGTTATCCATATTTATGATCTCCTTTGCGTTGCTAATCTCACCCGTTGTTTAGGTTTACTTTTAGGGTTGTAGAAGTGAACCTAAATGACGGGTTCACCAACCGGAACGTAGTGTAGGGCGGTAGGCAGGTTCTAATCAAAATCAAAACTTAATTTATGACCGTCAAGTTTTAGCTTGGCGTCAAACGACTTTCCTTTTTTGCTTTTGAAACCTTTTAATTTGCTGGTTTCCCCTTTGGTGACCAGCGTCTTAATCGCTGTCTTACCAAGCGTCTTGCTACTCCATTTCTTGGGTAAGGTAAAGTCTTCGCCTTGCTTAGGCTTCACAATGTAAAACTTCTGTTTATTTAAAACGGTCGCTTGCGGCGTTTCTAAGAATACTTCGGCGGCTTTTTGCGCTTGCTGTTGGTGATTGATTTGTTGCTTAATGGCTGCACTGCCAGTCAATTGCGTGGGAACATCAGCAAGCAACTTTGCCACAAACTTTTTGATTTGGTTCAAAAAGTTATCTGGGGTGCGTTCTTCAGTACTGATTTGCTGTAACGCTTGCTCCCATTTCGCTGTCATCTCTGGGCTAGTTAACAAGGGTTCGAGTTCGACCGCTTTACATAAAGTAATCCCGGCTTCACTGACGTGTAACTTGTTCTTTTCAGTAACTAAATAGCCGCGCTTCTTTAACACTTCCAGCACATTGGCCCGGGTTGCACTTGTCCCAATTCCTTGCACGTCTTTGAGAATCGCCTGGGCTTCTTCATCATCAAGCGTTTTACCGGCGGTTTTCATTGCCGTAATCAGGGTACCTTCGGTAAAAGGTACCGGTGGTGTCGTTTCTTTTTGCGGCGTTTGCAGATTTGCTTGAACTTGGTCGCCTTGGTGAACGATCGGTAGGGTGGCTGCCTCTTGCTGGTCGGCTTTGTGATCATCAAATAAAACTTGCCAACCTTGCTTAGTTGGGACCTTACCCGTTGCTTTAAAATTGGCGTCGCCAACTTGGGTAATAATGATGGTTTCTTCATACTCGTAAGGATCAGCAAACATCGCTAACGTCGTTCTTAAAACCAAATCATAGACCTGTTGCTGTAATTTAGGCAAGCTGGCCAGTTTCTCTTTCGTCGGCACGACTTTAGTCATAATAATGGCGTAGTGTTCTTCAACCTTTTTCCCATTAACATAGCGCTTATTCGGGGTGGTATTGGTTAAAGCGACTCGCTTAGAGACTAACCCCAGATACTTCGTCAGATTAGCCACTAAATACTCAAATTCTTCATCAGTGATATAAGCACAATCGGTTCGGGGATAGCTAAGGAATTTAGCTTCGTATAAACTCTGAATGGCCGCTAAGGTTTGGCTGGCACTGGTATGATACCGTTTATTCATCGCACTTTGCAGACTGGATAGCGAGAATAGTTGGGGACTGGCGCTCTTTTTAGCCTGTTTTTGCACGTCCTTGATTAAACCGTCCTGTAATCCTTTCTGAACGTGTTTAGCTTGCATGAATGTCATTAGCCCTGTTTCATCTTTAAACCGCTGATAGGGGTCTAATTTTGCGACGAATTTTTGCTGATTGGCTAAAATTTCCGCATTTAGTTCAAAATAGGGTTCCGGCTTAAAGTTTTTGATTGTCTGGTCTCTTTGATAGACCATATACAAGGTTGGCGTCTGCACGCGACCAATTGAATACACCCCGCGTACCCCGTTTTGTCTTAATAACAAAGTATATAAAGGACTGCCATTCATACCAATTAACCAGTCACTAATTTGACGGGTTTGGGCTTCTTTATAAGCCAAATAGTCTTTGTGCCAATCACCAAGATTTTTAAAGCCGGTAATAATCGCGTCTTTTTCTAGGCTATTCAACCAAAGGCGCTTAATCATTTTCGACTTAACATCAATATGCGCTTGGTTCATGATCGACCACGCGATATTTGACCCTTCTCGACCACTATCGGTGGTAACAATAATGGTATCGGCTTTGGTTAACAGGTCTTTAACGATCCTGAATTATGCTTGTTTACTAGCTGACACTTCAACTTTGTATTTTTCGGGCAAAATAGGGTCACTAACCGTATAGTAACCCTGCTTTTTATGCTCTTTTGAAAATCTTGGACGTATGAACGGGCTTGACTAGGCTTTTCAGCTAAGATAACAGTGGTCATGTTCGTTCACTCCTTATGATTGAGCTTCTGTTCTAATTCTGTTCTGCCTTGTTCAGCCGCTTTTAACCAGGTTTAACGGTGCCTTTTTTATTCCGATTACAAGTGCATGCCCCCATCTTCATGCCGGTTTCGAGTTTGGTGTTGCCGTTGCTTTTTCGTCATTTCCCACTCAGTCTCCTTTAAACCTTGCGCCTGTTTTTGCCGTTGGTAATCTTCATCACGGGCATATAGGGCGGTCATGATTGCGTTACTAAAGGCCGTCTTTAAGTAATAGTCTGGACTAACTGGCTTGTAGTTCAGTGGTTGATAATGTCCGATATTTGCTTTTCTGTATTGGTCGTCCTTGGCTTGTTGCCCTTTTAACTGTTTTTGGATTTTCTCGATCTGACTGTTCTTAATCGTTGGATTGACTTTACATTCACCCAAAAAGAGTTGTTTAGTGCCGTCATGCTTTAAAACTCGTTGTAAGTGATGATTTTCTAACTGATCTAAGCTAAGCTGCCCCGACAAATAAGCTAACCCTAATTGATGTTCTTGGGTACTGAAAACCTGTGGTGGATTTGCTTGCCACTGTTCAATCGTTTCGGCCTGACATGGCTTTAAAACAGGATCATAGTACATCACGGCTGTATAGGCTTGTTCCTGTTTAATCAATGGCAATCCATCTAAATCACCTTTGGGAAAGGCTCTTTTCAATACTTCATGGTATTGCGTTTTAATGACTTGCTTAACGGCCATGATTGTCCGTAGGTCTTTGACTGCTCGAGTAATCTTTTGCTGTTCTGCTGGTGAATACTTTTCTAGTAGTCCTTTATCGACGTGTTCCAGGCTTTCTAAGCTATCAGAGTGGATCATTAGCGTATATTTCAGATCAATTTTGGCCTCTTTTTCTTGTTGCATTAATAACTTAAAACCAACGTATGGTCGCTTGGTAAAGGTCAATAATTGCTGGGTCAATAAATCATCACGAATATTCATTAAACGTTCGTTTAATTCACTGCCTTTGAAAACTGTTTGCTCGCTTTCGGTTTCCTTAATTAATTCTCGTCTTTCAGCTTGTGTGGTCTGTTCAAAATTAAGCTCTGGATAAAGTTTTTTCGTAGTACGATCGACCACTTTATTTAAGAGTTCATCTGCCTTTTTTAATGAGCTTTCTTGTTGGTTAATTGTCAATAATTGTTTAGTCACATCTTCACCAACCGCATGTTTAATTAAGGTGCTGTTTTTCCAATTAAATAGCATGCGCCGCTTATCATCTAAGTTCTCCAAACTGATATAAGTTTTCAGTTCATGGCTTAACTC
>NZ_BAABMI010000094.1:0-7536 GCF_054785195.1 Secundilactobacillus muriivasis
CCGGAGAGATCCGGCATGGGCGCTTTTTGCCCATTCCTAGCTCGTAGGCCCGCCACTGCGTTCCAGCCTCGCATAGCCGGAGTCTCCCGCGGCATCCCCACTATAGAAGACCAGAATCACCGAACTTCACAAACTACACATGCTTACGCTGGACACAATCGACAGCAAAAAAGCAGTTCACTTCTGAATTATTGAGAAGTGAACTGCTTTTTAGTTAATCGCGAATCAAGGCTGCAACCCATGCAGCAAAAACTCGCAAATTTCGTTGGTCGTGGCATCAATATCCAGGCATTCATCGCTCATGATGATGTTGGGAATCAAGTAGCCTACGATGACGCCGCAAATCGTGCGGATGATTCGCATCGAGTCCCATTTGACTAACTCGCCCTTATCTTGATAACTCACAAACAGTTGGTTGATTGCCGATTGCAGTAAGACCCCCAACCGTGTGGTCAATTCCTCTAAAATTTGAGGTTTCTTGACCATTTCTTGAATCATGATCTTCATTTCAGCTCGGTTATCCATCGCGTAAACAATGCGATCACGTACAGCGAAACGAAGAAAATCACTGAATTCCAAGATTTGAGTCGCCTGCAAATCTTGAACGAACTCCCCCGCAACTCTCGGAAAAATATCCTGCAAAAACGGCTTTAACACCGCCTGCAGTAGCCCATCCTTGGTTTTAAAATGCTTGAATACCGTTCCTTCTGACACCCCTGCCAGTTTCGCAATATCCAACGTACTGGTATTTTCATACCCCTTTTGTGCAAAAAGGGTCAAGCTTGCTTTCAAGACGCTGCGCTGCTTGTCAGACAAATTTGCCGTATCCAAGTTGTTCGCAAAAAGCGTCTCCACATCCGTATGCTTCATGATTAAATCTCCAGTTTATTTTTTCGAAGGTCACCGATTAGTGCTGGTGAGCCAGTTGCGCCGTCACCTGATCAGTCGTTGATTCTTCGCGAGTTGTTGTTCGTTGCGCAGCTAAGTTCTTATTGGCCGTTGCCATCATCAACCGAATCCGGTTCAGTTGGTTAACCACTGAGGTACCGGGATCATAGTCGATTGGCGTGATGTTGGCCCCGTGGAATTGACGCCGAAGTTCTTTGATCATGCCCTTGCCCACGATGTGGTTTGGCAAGCAGCCGAATGGTTGCATGCAGACAATGTTTGGCACGCCGCGCTTCAACAATTCGATCATTTCACCGGTTAGGAACCAGCCTTCACCAGTTTGGTTACCCAGCGATAGGATCTTGCTGGCATCATCCGCCACCTTTTCGATTGCTTCAATGCCTTCAAACCGCTTAGAGGCATTCAAGGCCTTTTGAAGTGGTTGTTCACACCACTTGATAACTTGAAGCGCAAACTCTGCAAACCACTTAGCCTTGGCAGAAGCACCTAAATGCTGGTACCGGTACACTTGATTATACAGTGAATAGTTCATGAACCCAACGATGTCAGGCACAACCGCTTCAGCACCTTCAGCTTCCAGTAAGTGAACCAGATCATTGTTGGCGATTGGGGAGTATTTAACCAAAATTTCACCCACTAACCCAACTTTCGGCTTCACAACGTCTCGTAATGGTACGGTGTCAAAGTCTTGAACAATTTGGGCCACGTTGCGCTTAAATTCCTTAAAGCTCCCCTTTTCAACGGATGGTTTAACCAGCGCCAGCCACTGATCATGCATCTTATCGATCATGCCTGGTTCCGTTTCGTACGGCCGGGTGCGATAAACAACCTGTTCGAAGAGGTCCCCGTATAAGAAGGCGATGGCGACCCGCCGGAGTAATGGCAAGGTCATCTTGAAGCCGCTAGTGTGTTCAACCCCTTGGTTCCCTAACGAAAGCGAAACAACTGGGACTTTTTCAAAGCCGGCGTCCTTCAACGCTTTTCGAATCAGTGGGATGTAGTTGGTTGCCCGACAACCACCACCGGTTTGGGTCATCATGACCGCCGTGTGATTCAGGTCGTATTTACCACTCTGAAGCGCTTCTAGCATCTGACCAATGGAGATGATGGCTGGGTAGCAGGCATCGTTGTTGACGAATTTTTGGCCCACGTCCACTGACTTACGGTCGTTCATTGGTAAGTTGACTACGTTGTATCCGGAAGCCTTCAAGGCAACGTCAACCAACCCGTGTTGGTGAATTGGCGACATCATTGGTAAGAGTAACGTGTAGCCATCCTTGTGCATCTCTGGGGTGAAATCAACTGGTACGTCGTTATCGTGAAGTTTAACCGGCAAGATCTTGCGGTTTTGACGTTCTTTAACGGCGGCCTTCAATGACCGGAGTCGAATCCGAACAGCTCCCATGTTGGTTCCTTCATCGATCTTCAACGAGGTGTACAACCGGTTATACTGACTCATAATTTCTTCGACTTGGTCGGTATCGATAGCGTCGATCCCACAACCAAAGGAGTTTAATTGCACAAATTCCAATTGAGGGGTCTTAGCCGCGATTCGAGCAGCAGCGTAAAGCCGTGAGTGATAAACCCACTGATTCACGACCCGCAAGCCCTTCACGTCACCCAAGTGGGCAATTGAATCTTCGGTCAACACGTGAAAACCTTCAGCGGTCATCAGTTGTGAAATACCGTGGTTCACTTCTGGATCCAAATGATATGGCCGACCTGCTAACACGATTCCGTGTTCACCGGTCGTCATCAGCATCCGCATGGTATCTTCACCACGGTCCCGAATTTGTTGCTTAAAGTGTTCGAGTTCATCGTAACCGGCATCGAGTGCTTCGACGATTTCTTGCTTACTAATACCCCAGCTCTTAAAGCTATCATATAGATTGTTGGCCGTTGATTTACGATCAGCCAAGTTCAAGTATGGTGAAATCAAATCAACGTCACCGTTCGTGATTTCATCCACGTTATTGCGGATTACGTTCGGATAAGATTGAACGATTGGGCAGTTAAAGTGGTTATCCGCGCCGTCATTTTCATCTACTTCGTACACAACAGCTGGATAGAAGATCGTTTCAAAACCGCGATCGATCAATGCTTGAATGTGACCGTGAACCTGTTTAGCCGGGTAGCACACCGTATCACTAGGAATGGTTTCCATGCCTTTTTCGTACTGGTCCTTATTCCCCTTAGGCGACAGTTTAGCTTGAATCCCCAACTTAGAGAAGAAGGTCTGCCACAATGGGTAATTTTCGTACATGTTCAATACTCGCGGAATGCCGAGAACGCCACGCGTGGCTTGTTTTTTGCGAAGTGGCCGGTAGCTGAACAATAACTTGTATTTTTCAGCAACCAAGTTGACTTTACCGTTATCGCGAGGAACCCGTTGCTTAAGGCCTCGAGCTTCACCACGTTCGCAACGGTTACCCGTTACAAATCGACGGCCATCGTTGAAGATGGTGATGGTCAATGCACAGTTGTTTTCGCAGATCCCGCAGTGCATGTATTCCTTCTTGAAGCTCAAGTTATCCATCTGGTTGACGTTCAACAGAGTGGTTTCATCACCAGTTTGGTAATTATCTTCGGCAATCAAGGCAGCCCCATAGGCCCCCATCAAGCCGGCAATATTAGGCCGAACAACTTCACAGCCCGCAATTTTTTCAAAAGCCCGCAAAACGGCTTCGTTATAGAAGGTCCCACCTTGACACACGATGTGGTGACCCATGTCTTCAACCCGCCGCATTTTGATGACTTTAAACAGTGCGTTCTTGATGATCGACATCGATAATCCGGCGGCAATATCACCAATCGTGGCGCCCTCTTTTTGAACCTGTTTCACTTTCGAGTTCATAAAGACGGTACACCGTGACCCTAAATCAGATGGGTGTTTGGCCAATAAAGCGGCTTGCGCGAAATCTTCAATGTTATAATTCAAAGAGGTTGCGAAGGTTTCCAAGAAAGACCCACACCCCGATGAACAGGCTTCGTTCAACTTAATCGTCGAAAGCGCATCATTCTTGATAGTCATGGCCTTCATATCCTGACCACCGATATCGAGAATGAAATCAACGTCTGGTTGGAAATAGTGTGCGGCCCGATAATGGGCAACCGTTTCAACTTCCCCAACGTCAACCATCAGGGCATTTTTGATCAAATGCTCCCCGTAACCAGTTACGGCAGCTTTTCCAATCGTGACGCCAGCCGGAATCTTGGCGTACATATCCTTTAAAATGGTCTTCGTCTTGGCAAGTGGCTCGCCATCGTTACTATCGTAGTACGTGTATAGTAATTTATGATCATCGCTGACCAAGGCAACCTTAGTTGTCGTTGACCCAGCATCGATTCCCAAAAAGGCCGTCCCCTGATAACTGGCTAAATCTCGAGAATCCACCTTCGCCATTGCATGACGTTTCCGAAATTCTTGTAACTCATCATCATCTTTAAATAAGGGTTCCAGTGAATGACTAGGATGCATGCCTGAATCATCACCATTGAGGAGTTGATCCAATAGTGCGGTAAGGGTGGTCATTGGTTGATCCGTTGCGTACAGTGCGGCACCCTTTGCAACGAACAGTTGTGGATCTTCTGGGAAGATGACTTGTTCTGGTGTCAGCGCCAACGTTTCAATGAAGCGTTCTCGTAGTTGGTCCATAAAGTAAAGTGGCCCACCCAAGAAAGCAACGTTACCACGAATCTTGTGACCCGCAGCCAATCCAGAAATCGTTTGATTCACAACCGCTTGGAAAATGCTGGCCGCAATATCCGCCTTATGTGCACCATCGTTGATCAGTGGTTGCACGTCAGTCTTGGCAAACACCCCACAGCGACTGGCAATTGGGTAGATGGTTTCGGCATCGCGTGCCATCACGTTTAAGCCGTTAGCATCGGTTTTCAGCAAGGTTGCCATTTGGTCGATAAAGGCCCCGGTCCCACCAGCACAGCTCCCGTTCATCCGTTGTTCTAGTGAATCACCAAAGAACGTGATCTTTGCATCTTCACCACCAAGTTCAATCGCAACATCAGTTTGAGGAATCAGCGTTTCGACCGTCTTCGTGCAGGCGATCACTTCTTGAATAAATTTTAGGTTTAATAAGTTTGCTAACCCGATTCCGCCAGAACCGGTGATCGTGCATGCTAATTGTAGCTTTGGGTCGAGTTCGCCTAATGCTTCACGCAAGATTTTTTCAGTTGCGGCCTTAACATCGGAATAGTGTCGTTCATACCGTGAAAAAACGGTGTGGTGTTGACTATCCATTACCACCAACTTAACTGTCGTTGACCCAACATCGATCCCGCCGTAGTATAATTGTTCCGTCATCTCAATCACCCCTATTGATTAACATCCGTTTGCTAGTTATTGTTTCTGATAGTGACTGCTCACTTACTCATACTGGTTAAAAAAAGAACCAGCCGTAATTGCTCAGTTACTAACTGATAAGCTGTTTCGTCACCCTACGCTTAGTCGATTAATTACGTTTAAACTACATTAAGTAGAGTGACCACTCACTTGTTAGTATAGCAAGCCATTCACGAACTTCAATCGCATACTCGAAATATCACTAATAGGAATATTCGTGCATTTTTAAGCTGTATAAATTGGTTGTGTTAAATATTCATTTCTTCACATGTTGGTCAAAACCCGCCTAACACGCGGTATGGCATCTGGTCTAAAGCCAAAAAACTAGCGCCTGAACTCAGATTAAGAATTCAGACGCTAGTGACCTGATCCGAGCACCTCGGACCAGCTGTTTCCAGAAATTATTGAATCAAATTAAAGTGCTTCAACCCATTAACGATACCGTTATCCATGTTGGTTGTCGTAATGTACGCGGCCTTTTGCTTGGCAAGGTCGTGACCGTTCGCCATCGCAATTGGGGTATCGACCATCTCAAACATCTGCAGGTCATTGAGCTGATCGCCAAACGCATAGGTTGGGACGTTCGCCAAATGAGCCGCATCCAGTAAAATCTCGATCCCGGTTCGCTTGGAAACACCCGCCTTCATAGTATCTAAGGCTCTTGGGTTATTCCGAACTAACGACAGCTGGCCATCAAACGCCTTTTGATAAGCAGCTTCCTTATCGTAATTAAACACGTTCATAAAGTTGATTGGTGCGCGTTCATAGAATTGCGGATCCACCACAGCATTAAGATGAAGGAGTTTAAAGTTGGTCGTTGTTAAGTCATTGGCTTCACTTAACCGAAATTCGCGGTTATTAAAGTAGCCAACTGCGTCCCCCTGCTTTTCAGCATATTCGGTAAATGCGGTGAGTAAGTCCGGCGCAATTACTTCGGCATGGAGTTTTTGACCCCGATACTGAACGTAACTGCCATTCGCACTCACAACAGAATCGATCCCGGTTTCATCCAAAACGTCCTGAATCTCAAAAATATTGCGGCCCGTTGAAATGACTGACAAAATATTATGTTGTGACATCTGTTTGATTGCCGCAATACTAGTCGGCAACACATGCTTTTGATCATCAAACAGTGTCCCGTCTAAATCAAAAAAGACAATTGCATCATACACGTTCCCGTTCCTCCTTTACCTGATACCTATATTATACACGGGTACTGGTGAGGTAGCGGCGCTAACGCCTTATCTACCGGCAATTCGAACGACTAACCAGGTAGTGTCGCATCGTAGGACACCTACTCAGATTCTGCAATAAATTAAGGTTAATTAACTTACATATTGGGTCAGCTTGTCTGCTCTCACTAAATTATTAAGTAAAGCTAGATGTAGTAGCTCGAAATTTGTGGTACACTAGATTTCGCATATTTTATTAAAAGAGGGGCTATTATGGTGATAATTACAGCCGGAATGATTGGTGTCGGAAAAACAACGTTAACGGGAATGCTCGCAGACCACTTGGGAACAAAGGCTTTCTTTGAACCAGTGGGTGACAACCCCGTTTTGCCACTGTACTATTCAGATCCTAAACAGTACGGATTTTTACTTCAAATTTACTTTTTAAACAAGCGGTTCGGTATGATCAAGCAGGCCTTAGCCGATGATAACAACATCCTTGACCGTTCGATCTACGAAGACGCCCTGTTCACTAAAGAAAACAACGCTGAAGGCAACATTTCAGACACCGAACTTTCGGTTTACCTGACCCTGTTGGATAACATGATGAACGAATTAGACATGTTACCAAAGAAGGCCCCTGATCTGCTGGTTTACGCTGATAGCGATTTCGACACGATTCTTTACCGCATTAAGAAGCGCGGTCGTGATTACGAACAAATCGACGAACACCCTGAACTAAAAGCCTACTACTACAAGATGTGGTCCGCTTACCGCAAGTGGTTCGACGAATACGATGTCAGCCCTAAGATTAAGGTCGACTTACAAAAGTACAACTTGGAAGACCCCGAGAACGTCAACACCATCTTGGGCCAAATTGACGATGCGTTGACTGAGATTCGGACACCTGATTCTGTTTCGGACGCTATTTAATTAATGTTAATAAACGACAATGAGAAAGTCCTGAAGAAAACTTCTTCAGGGCTTTTTACTGTCGTTTGTGTCCAGCGACAGTGTACGAAGTTTGTGAAACTTGGTTTCATTGGCGCGTTAATCATGGATGATATTGTGGGCACAACCGGTCGGTCAGAAAAT
>NZ_BAABMI010000095.1:0-437 GCF_054785195.1 Secundilactobacillus muriivasis
GTTTCTCAGTTTAATGTTTATAACGAGAAGTCTCTGAAGCGGATCCACCGAGGGTTCAAAGGACTCCAGGACACCTTTGAAGCATCATTTATTTAAGTTAGATACATATTATATATACGAAGGCATTTCATTTACACAAGATTCTTGACGCTACCGAAAAATTACTATTACTATTAAAAACCTTTTCAAAACACATTAAGTGATATATTAATAATAAATAGAATTAATAAAAGGAGATTATTATGTTTTTAGCTATTAAAGAGATGCTACATGAAAAATTGCGTTATAGCCTAATAGTGGCACTTATATTTTTAGTAAGTTATCTTTTGATTATTCTTACTGGTTTAGCCACTGGTTTAGCTAACCTAAACAAAGCGGCAATTAACGAGTGGGATGCTTCAAGTATTGTCTTAAATAGTGATTCTGAAGGACGTTTA
>NZ_BAABMI010000096.1:0-5851 GCF_054785195.1 Secundilactobacillus muriivasis
GAGGTTGCTAGTTTACCCAATAATGGAACCAGAATTTCACAGTATAGTACACTTGTAAAATCAGAAAATGGATTAAAAGAGAATACTCAATTAGTAGGTCTTGATTCCAAATCGTTCATATTTAAAAAATTGAAAATAACAAGTGGTAGTAAAAATATCCGAAACAATGCCGGCGTCGTATCGGATAAGTTCAAAAGTGATGGATTTAAAATCGGTGACCACTTGTTAGTTGCTAATTCATCATTGAGGATTAAAATTACAGGTTTTACACCCAGGGCAACTTTAAGTGCTCTTCCCGTGGTTTATATTTCACCAGACACTATTCAACCACTGAATAAAGGTGTAACAAATGCTGTGGTATTCAAGAATAAGTTAAAGAATTCAAAAATACCAAAAGGGACCAATCAATTGAGCATTAGCTCATTTATTAAAAAATTACCTGGATATAGCGCACAACAACTCACATTCGACTTCATGATTGCTTTTTTGTATATTATTATTCTAATTGTTATTTCAATTTTCTTGTATATTCTGACTGTTCAAAAATTACCCAACTTAGGTGTCTTGAAGGCGCAAGGAGTCTCAACGCAATATCTTATTTTGAGTACGTTATTTCAATCATTTATTATTTCAGTTATTGGCGTTATTATAGCCATTATATTAGGTGAAATAACAGCTATTACGTTACCCAGCGAGGTACCCATTGTCATCGATAAAAGTAATATTATTGTAACTGGAATCGGTATTATTATTATGTCCTTGTTAGGTGCACTGATACCTATTCGTCAAATCGCCAAAGTTGATCCTTACAAAATTATTGGAGGTTAATTTCATGTCAAATCTAATTTTTGAATCGGTGACAAAAGTTTTTGGAGAAGGGAGTAGTAAGTACGTAGCGCTGGAAAATATTAATTTTAAAGCAGAAAGTGGTCAGCTTATTTTAGTTGTAGGGCCATCAGGATCAGGAAAAACTACATTTTTGACTATAGCCGGCGGGCTGCAGACACCAACTGAGGGTGACGTAAAAATAAATGACAGCACAATTAAAAGTTTATCCCAAAAACAGCAAACAAAATTAAGATTGGAAAAAATAGGATTTGTTTTACAATCTTATAACTTAGTTCCATTTTTAATGGTCGAAGAACAGTTTAAATTAGTAGATAAACTAAAAAAACAAAATTTAACTGAACAAAAAATGCATGAACTTCTATCTGATTTAGGACTTTTAGAACTCCTAAAAAAATATCCTAATCAACTTTCTGGTGGACAAAAGCAACGTGTGGCAATTGCTAGAGCATTATACACTGATCCTGACTATATCTTAGCGGATGAACCCACAGCCGCCTTAGATACGGATAGATCTATGAAAGTAATCGAGTTACTCAGAGATTTAGCACATAAGAGAAATAAAATTATTATTGTAGTTACTCATGACTTAAGGTTAAAAAATACGGCAGACAAAGTTTATCAGATAATTGATGGTAAGATGCAAATGATAAATTAGCTACTGTCTTAATTTTACTTGAAAACATATTAAATTTATGAATATCTAATACCACATCTAAATGCTCAGAAGTCAATAAATTGGACTATTTTTAGTCAGTTAATTAGACAACTGGAAATTGACGGTTCAGCACATTTTCTTGGATGTAGGTTTCTTGTTGCTCTCGTCGGTTATGTTTCTTGGCATGTACGGTTATCCGCACGTTCTTCGCATTCATGACGTGAGTAATCAATGCGACCAACTTCCAGTAGCATCATTTTTAAGCATTTGTTATTTTACGCCTGTTTCAGGGCTTCTAATCTATTCTGATTATCTCATGTAAACCGGTTCAATGCACATCGAATTTCTTTCGGTATCTGATAAAGGTTGTCCGTTTAATCCCGGTATTACGGGCAACATCTACATCACTCATGCCCGTCTGGTAAAGTTTAAAAGCATGTAGTAAACGGGGATCATCTTCGGCATATTGAGGTTTCCGACCATGATATTTACCCTGCTGTTTAGCGAGGGCAATCCCTTGTTGCTGCCGTTCAATGATCCGCTTACGTTCGCTTTCAGCTTGATATTTATACAGTTCAATAATGAGATTCGTCATGAGCTGGCGTAAATTAGGATCCGCAATCCCTGTCATAGACAGCAAATTTAACACATCTAGGGTAGCACCCTTATTTTGAATGGAGTTCATGATCTTAGTCAAATCATGGTTGTTTCTGCCTAAGCGATCTAATTCAGTGACCATTACAATATCACCCTCACGAATATAGGCCAGCATTTTTTGCAGTTCTGGCCGATTAGTGTTAGCCCCACTTAATTTATCCGTAAATAATTTATCAACGTCTTTTAAAGCCGCTAACTGTCGATCTAAATGTTGCTCCTTGGAACTCACACGCGCATAACCGATTTTAGCCATTTCCAATTCTCCTTTTGGACAGTTCTAATGAACACTTGTAATTCCTAGTATAGCACAGAAATAAAAAAGGCCACTAGGGTATGCCCTATTGGCCTTGCTTATAAGGGAATTGCTATACAAATTTGTTCAATTTTCTTTCATGAAAAATTAGTAAAAATATACCCCACGAGCTTATACATCTCCCAATCTTAAATTATTAATATCTTGAGATTTGTGTACTTTAACCTGAATTATTCATAGTTCATAAAAATCCCGTCAGTTTTCGAAAAAACACGAAAAATGACGGGTATGTCTTTATCTTTTGCTGAAATACGATGTTTATCAGTTCTAGCTAGTGAGATCTTTCAACTAACTCAGAATTGCTTTGAACTTTTGGATACACTTGTCCCTTGGTTGTACAGATTTTTCTAATTTTGCCGGTTATTCAATAGCCTGGATACGCTGTAGAGCCTGGTAGAACAGCCGATGGTAAACATGATGCGAGCTCAGCCGCAACTGAATGCGTCGGCCCGTATGCACAACACGTGCCGCAACTTTGAATAAACGGATCCGCAATGTGCTAACGTACAAGCCGGAATCATGTTTTGTCAGTGCTAGCTGCTTTAAAAAGTTGACAATATCTCCGCTGGTCATTGAGCCTCAATAGCTTGTCGGCCAAGTTGGTGAACTGAAACTTTTCCATCAGTTCTACACACAATGTCAGCCCGCCATCGGAAGATAATTGACCACCCGTATGCGATACTAAAATGTTTTTGTTGAAATTGAACGCCATTTCCTGTAAAGTCTTCAATGTAGAGTCCTCTTCTCTCATGTGGTTTTGTTTGCCAATTTAACTATACCAGAGCTGAGGCTCTTTTTGTGCACTTAAAAGGTGAAAATGCAAAATACCCATCAAACGCGTGATGCATGTGTTTGATGGGTATTTTGCATATCTTTGTGAATAAATCAGGTTAAGAGAAGCTAAATTAGCATCGTCAAAAAAAATCTCATGACTTTATTCACCAGTGCCCTCTAGTGGGCCTTCTTGCTGAATCGCATCATCTTTGGTCTTTTCATCAGTTCCCTTGGCGTGTTTTACTGGAGAATAAATTGAGAAGACCTTCATCGTTTTACTACCAGCGTTAATTACATTGTGCCAAGTATTATCTGGAATAATTACTGCTTCACCAGGATGAATCTCACGGTCAATCGTCAATTTATTTTTATCTTTGCCCATTTGAACGTGACCAACACCGTCTACCAAATAAATGAACTGGTCATTACCATGGTGAATCTCCATTCCGATATCTCCACCACCAGCTGGAATTGCCATCAAAGTGACTTGAAAATGATCACCCGTCCACAAAGTAGTTCGATAATTGTCATTAGCTAAGGCAGCGGCCTTTAAATCTGGAGCAAATGGTTGTGGGCCATAATCTCTAAGTTCTAAGTGCTTTTCAGTCATTTTACTGCTTCCTTTCTATACAAATTAAGTATAACACATTGTTTGAGATGAACCATAAAATATGCTTTGGCTAACCTAAAAATGAAAAGTGTTAAAAAAAGCCCAATGATATTGTAGTGATTTTCAAGAGATATATTTGCAGATAACTTTTGAAAGTTGTAGACACTACCTCATTGAGCTCTTTTTCATTAAAATTTGGATTACCAATGTTGGACAACGGTTCCGTTTGGCAAAACATAATAACCGGCCGCTGGCGTAACTGAATTATTCGGATTTAACATACTTTCTTAAGTCATGAATAGGGATAAACAATTCATTTGCATCTATAGGATCATCTAAAGTCAATCCCACTCTATATTCTTGTTGATCCTCGAAATAAGCGGGTTTAACTAAATAGAGGAAATATAATATACTTTGTAACAAGGTATCAGTTATTGAGGATCGACTGATCATTTTTGTATCATTGTTGATGAAAATTCCGTTGATCTTTGTTATATTATTTTCCTCGTATAGCTCAAATTTTTTGTAATCCTCGTCATTTAGATAATTCACATCTTTTGCAAATAGTCCGGATCCTTTCAGGCTATTGTCTTTCAAGTAATCTCCAACTTGTTTACATAACTCGTTCAGTAATTTTGGCCTGTTTTTTGCGCTAATGGTTATAAACGTCCTATCAACTTTATTACCATCTTTATCGACATTTCCCTTTTTTAATTTTTCTACGATGTTAGGATCCAAAAAGCCATCTTTAAAATCCTTATCGCTTAGCATTGTAAAGCAAGAAACAAAACAGCAATGCCTTAGCAAACTCCAATTTTTTGCTTTTCCCTCTGAAGCATCAAATTTTAGATTAGGGGGCATAGTACCAGTAACCATCTTTTCAATTTTTCTATAACATAGGACGTCTTTTAAATAGAAATCAGTTTGTAGATAGTTGTTTGCAATAACATCATTAGGTACAAACTGCAATAAAGTAGGTGCAACCATTTTAAACGTCTCCTTTAAATTATTTCTACGCCAAACAAATACTATGGTCCCCTGTCAATAAAATAGACAATTTAAATAGAGACTTTTTTGTCCTATGCCACGACTAAATTTTGAATTTGAGTTTGATACTCA
Source organism: Secundilactobacillus muriivasis (assembly GCF_054785195.1). Lineage (NCBI taxonomy): Bacteria > Bacillati > Bacillota > Bacilli > Lactobacillales > Lactobacillaceae > Secundilactobacillus > Secundilactobacillus muriivasis. The sequence goes on from NZ_BAABMI010000096.1 coordinate 4,978, forward strand.
TCTTCAAGTTGCTTTGGTGATTTGAATCCACAGTGACTGTGAATTCTAACTGTGTTGTAAAACGTTTCAATGTACTGAAAAACTAGTCGTTTAGCTTCGGAGTATGAATGGATTTTAAACCGATTTATCCATTCACGCTTAATCAAGGCATGAAACGACTCAATGCAGGCATTATCCCAAGGATAAGCTTTCTTTGAATAGCTTAATGTCATGTTAGCTGTAACTTGATTGTAAGCTTCAGACGTAAACTGACTACCACGATCACTGTGCATGATTAATGGCTTGCTAATATGGCGACTGTGCTTAGTCTTTTCAATAAGTGGGATGACATTCGATACCTCCAAGGTTTCAGATAAGTCCCAACCAATGATCCGTCGGGAGTACAAGTCCATAATACTGGTTAAATAAACGAATCCGTCATGAACTGAAATATAAGTGGTGTCAATGCACCAAACGGCGTTTGGTCGCAATGGATTGAACTGCTCGTCTAAAATATTTATTAGCTGTTTATCAAACTTAGAATTGCGAGTGGTAGTCGTCCAAGGGGTTAGGTAAACGGCGTGAATGCCAAGTTCACGCATATACTTACCAACAGTTCGTTCAGCGATCTTATATCCTTTTGAGCGAAGTTCTTGGGTGATTTTGCCGGCACCGTAAATACAAAGTCTTTTGAGCCAAATTGCTTTAATTTCACCTTGAATAAACTTCTTCCGAAGCTTTCGCGGTGATTGGTGATTATGACGCTTTTCTCGTTGATAGTAACCACTTCTTGAGATTCCAACATAATCACACATACCATTGATGGAAGGGTGGGATTCCAAAGCGTGCTGAACGTCCATTTCTTGGTATACCTTTTCGGTAGTTACTTGCTCAG
>NZ_BAABMI010000097.1:0-5760 GCF_054785195.1 Secundilactobacillus muriivasis
TTTTACTAGTCTGGCAAGAAACGCCAGCCAAGTAAAATTTCATGGCTGAGGCCCAATTTTCAGACCGACCTCTTGTTGGCGGGGTTTCGGCATCAGGATCACACTCCCGAAAATCTATCATGAAGGGCTAAACTGTCGTATGATGACAATCGCGAACATCTCAGTAAGCGTTGAACGGCAACGTTACCGCATTGAGTCAGCAATACCTTCAAGCGCATTAAGCCATCGTTCAGAATAAATTGACGTTTGTTCATCGTGCTGATAAAGCGTTAACTGATAGCCAATTCTGGTGTTGAGTGACTCAACACCAGTCGTTACAATATCGCAACCAGTCGATCAGTTAGGCGCTTGAGATGATCTGCGATAGTAGTGAATTGCGCCAATGTGAGATTTCGGTAAGCAGCTAGGTGGATGCTGTGTCGCGATGATTGGCGGTTGTTGGTGTTCTTCCGACAACCGCCAATCATCGGGGACGAAGTTAAGATTCGCACGGGTTTTGGCGAGGCTTAACTTCGAGGTTTGAGACCGCTCTTTGGCTCAGACCGGCCCCACTGCAGGAACCTAGCCGCTTACCGGAATCGACAGTTTACACCCAACCCCGCATTTCACAAACTCACAGCAAGAATGCTTACGCTGGACACAAACGTAAGCATAAAAAATCGCCACCCCATAAAACATCATGAGGTGACGATCAATAGACGATTTAATTTAACTTACTATAGTAGGTTACTTAATAACCGTTTGCCCACCCATGTATGGTTGGAGGGCTTCTGGAATGTTAACCGTGCCGTCTGCGTTTTGGTAGTTTTCCAAAACGGCAGCGACCGTCCGGCCAACGGCTAAGCCAGAACCGTTCAAGGTGTGAACGTACTGGAGCTTACCGTTTTCGTCACGGTATTGGATGTGTGCCCGACGTGCTTGGAAGTCGGTACAGTTTGAACAACTTGAGATTTCACGGTATTTGTCTTGGAATGGTAACCAAACTTCCAAGTCATGCGTCATGGCAGCCGTAAAGCTCATATCACCCGTAGTCAAAGTGATCACGTGGTGGGCCAAGCCTAACTTCTTCAATAAGTCTTCAGCATGATTGGTCATCTTCTCCAACGCATCCCATGATTGTTCAGGCTTCGTGAATTGCACCATTTCAACTTTGTTAAATTGGTGTAACCGGATCAAGCCTCGGGTATCACGACCGGCACTCCCGGCTTCTGAACGGAAGGCTGGTGACAACGCGGTAAACTTAACGGGTAACTTGGTATCATCGATCACTTCATCACGGTAGAAGTTGACCAATGGCACTTCAGCCGTTGGAATCAACGTTTCGTCGGCTTCCTTCAATGAATAAACGTCTTCGGTAAACTTAGGGAATTGACCAGTCCCAAACATGGATTCACTGTTCACCATGTATGGTGGCAAGATTTCGGTAAAGCCGGCCTTTTCATTTTCGTCCAAGAAGAAGTTGTAGATGGCCCGTTCCAGACGTGCGCCTTGACCAACGTAGTATAAGAAACGACTGCCAGAAACTTTGGCGCCACGTTCGAAATCTAAGATGCCCAGCGCTTCACCAATTTCCCAGTGAGACTTTGGTTCGAAGTCAAACGTTGGAATCTCGCCCCACTTCCGCAATTCAACACTGCCGTCTTCAGTTAAACCAACGGGCACGTTGTCGTTAGGAATGTTTGGTAAGCGTGATGCCTTATCGTGAACGTCATCCGCAATCTGGGTCAACTGTTCATCTAGTGCCTTGATATCAGCACTCACTTGTTTCATTTGGTTGATCTTGTCGCTAGCATCTTCCTTGTTACGCTTCAACTGCGAGATTTCGTCTGACACTTGGTTACGGTCAGCCTTCATCGTTTCTGACTTGACGATCAAGTCACGACGTTGTTGGTCAAGATCAAGCAGTGCATCGATCTCAGCGGCGTCAACACCCCGCGTGGCTAACTTTTCCTTTACAAAATCCGGCTGTGTCCGAACTAACTTTAAATCAATCATGGTAAATCTCCTCTCGTATTATCGGACCGCAAAAAAAGCTTCCGCCCCAAAAAGTTGGGACGAAAGCTCGCGGTACCACCCAAGTTTGTAGCCATTGCTACACACTCAATTATCGGTAACGGTGATGACCCGTACAGGATTAACTGTCCGCTTTGACGTGGCGGAGTTTCGACGTAACGGTTTTCAGAATACCCCGTCTCTCTGATCGTCTACTTAAACCACATCGCGTTTAATGAACTACTCTTAGTTTACGATATCTCGTTTCATTTAGCAAGCCACACCCGGCGACCCGTTTAAAGGTTGAGTTCAGCCATCTTGTTGTCGACTAACTCAAGCACCCGTTTTTGGGCGGCTGTGTCTTCAACAAAGTCGAGTTCGTCACCGTTGATCATCATTTTAGGTGACTTATCGTAGTTGTTATACCAATCAATATAGCGTTCGTCCAATTCCTTGTAGTAGTTGTACAGGCTTGGATCTTGCTCGATCTGTTCAAATGACCGGCCGCGCTTCTTGATACGTGACAACATGGTGTCAAAGGAGATACTGATGTGGATCAAGAGGTCTGGGTTCTTCTTGTGTGGCGTATCTGGCAGTTCTTCCATCATGTTTTGAAGCAGTGAATCATAAATGTCGACTTCAGTCTGGGTTGCCCGACCTAAATCAGCGTTTAATCTGAATAACAGTGAATCTTCAAAAATTGACCGGTCCAAAACCGTTTCATCATCCTTGAAGGCTTCCTTGATGCTCTCAAGCCGTTTATTCAAGAAATAAATTTGGAGCAAAAAGCCGTATTTTTTTGGATTCTGATAAAACAACGGTAAAATCTCGTTGTCTTCTACGGACTCGTAAAAGGCCGGTTTGTTTAAGTGATCCGCCAATAAGTTGGTCAGGCTGGTTTTACCAGCGCCGATGGTGCCAGATAGTACGATCATCAGATAATTTCTCCTTTAACTTCAACTTCAAAAATCAGCACTATCCATTGTATCATCACTTGGTCGAAATGCAATATCTAGTGGTCATTCTCATGAGGGTTTTATGGAATCACGGGGCCCTGATTCATTGCAGAGACTGGTATCATCGGGTTTGCTGAGACCAATAAAAAAACGGTGCTGCCTCTCCATTGAGAAGGTAACACCGTCAACTCATTTAACTTTAATGCGTTACATCTTACGCTTATGTGGCGCTACATCCACTTCGTCCAACGGCACCATCTTGGTATGATGGCGAACCTTATAGTACACAAACAAGACGATGAACAATGGCACACTCAGGTAAGTGACACCGATTTGTTCCCAGTCAAATTGCGCGAAGGCCGTAGTATTTTGACCCGCGATGACCAAGATACACAAGACGAGTGCCAGAATTGGGCCGAATGGGAACCACTTTGCATGGTATTTTAACTCACTCAAATCATGGCCCTGCTTAACGAACGCCCGCCGGAAGCGGAAGTGGGAGATGGCGATCCCTAACCAGGCAATGAAGCCGGTCAAACCAGATGCCGCAACTAACCACGTGTAAACTTGTGGCCCCGCCACACTGGTGATGAAGGCCAAAGCGCCAATCACCGTAGTGGCAACTTGGGCGCGCAATGGCACCCCGTTTTTAGTTGTGTGTTGGAAATACGTTGGCGCGTACCCATCTAACGACAATGAGTACAGCATCCGAGATGAGGCATACATCCCGGAGTTGGCCGCTGAAATGACAGACGTCAAGATAACGGCGTTCATCACGCTAGCAGCAGCGGCTAATCCAGCGCGCTTGAAGACCAAGGTAAATGGACTGATGGCAATATCAGTTGCGGATGACCCCAACAAATCAGGACTCGTGTAAGGAATCAAGCAGGCAATCACGAAGATGGCGAGAATGTAAAACAATAAGATTCGCCAGAACACTTCGTTGATGGCCTTTGGAATACTCTTTTCAGGTGTTGCAGATTCACCAGCCGTGATACCGACCAATTCAGTCCCTTGGAACGAGAACCCGGCAACAACGAACACGCTCAGCATGGCTGGCATGCCGCCAACGAACGGTGCCTTTTTATAGGTAAAGTTCTCAAGACCGGTTGCGTGACCACCCATGATGCCAAAGATGGTCAAAACTCCAACGATCAAGAAGATGATGACGGTCACCACTTTGATCATGGCCATCCAGTACTCGGTTTCCCCGAACGCCTTAACGGTCAACGCATTGATCATGAAGATAATGACTAAGACCGCCACACTCCAGATCCACCCCGGAATATCCGGTAACCAGAACTTCATCACCAGCGCCGCGGTACTAATATCCACCGCTAGCGTGATTGCCCAGTTAAACCAGTAGTTCCAGCCCATCGCAAATCCCAACGCAGGATCGACATACTTGGTTGAATAGGTCGCAAACGACCCCGAAACTGGCATGTTAGTTGCCATTTCACCCAAACTCGTCATTAAGAAGTAAACCATGACCCCTAAGGCGATGTAGGCAACTAAGCCACCACCAGGTCCGGCGGTTGAAATTGCGGACCCACTGGCAACGAAGAGCCCGGTCCCAATACTTCCCCCTAACGCAATCATTGAGAGGTGACGCGTCTTGAGTTCGCGCTTCACTTCATGGTCGTTTGTTTGTTGCTCTGCCATTTTGCACACTCACTTTCTATCATTGATCTACGGTTATTTTGATCATGAGGTGCCCAATTCCAACTTAAAAGGGCCTCCTCACAAGCACACACCTGCGAGAAGACCCGACTTAAATTCATCGTTTCATCTAACGTAGGAAGCGCTCCGCAACACATCGTTGCGACAGTTCCTGCCCTCTTAAGACAGATCCCAACCAGCGTACTCATCAGCGTACCCTAGCTTCGGCAACGTCCCCTTTAACTACTGATCGTCAATCCTGATGGACTTCACAGCAGCGACTCTTGAACATCGCACCTCTTCTTTTAACGCTACCCATATTACTCCCCTCGGTGAGGCATTGCAACCGTTTCGTCACCGACCAAGGTTAGAATTGGGTAAGAATCTCAGCTTAAGCCCGAGCCAACTGATAGATCACTTCGGTCTGGCCGGGTTGATACAGTGCATTTTGTGGGTGTTGAAATTCATCAACGTAATGGAAGCCCAGTTTGACTAACACACGCTGTGATTGCGCGTTCGTTTTTAGAAAGCTTGCCCAGATCACGTTGAATAGTTGCCGGTCAAATACCGCGTGAATCAGCGCTTGCCCGGCTTCCGTCATATAACCATGACCCCAATAAGCTTCATTTAGCACGTACCCTAAATCACATTCCTGATCAGAAACTTCACCTTCAGAAGTAATTCGGTCATAAAACCCGATGCTACCGATCACCCGAGCTGTCGTTCGTTCAACCACCGCCAACACAAAGCCCTGCCGCATCGTTTGTTTCAACAAATAGTGGGCATCTTCCAAGTTTCGCGCATACTGAAACCCAGCTGCCTTCGCACTTTGCTGATTCTTCACAATTTCGAAATAATCGTTCAAATCCGATTCTACAAACGGTCGCAGCTTCAACCTTGCCGTTGTCAGTTCAAGTGTCATCCTTATCGGTCCTTTTCATCTTCACCTGTGTTGTCACATCGGTTATATTTTACATGGTGCGTTACTGCGGTGCAAGTTATGACTGTCGTTTGTGTCCAGCGTAAGTGTTCTGAGTTTGTGAAGTGATTCTGGTTTTATATAGTGGGAGGATGCCGCGGGAGGCTCCGGCGCTATGCGAGGCTGGAACGCAGTGGCCAGATAGGCTTCCAAGCTTCGCTGGGTCGCGGGCCT
>NZ_BAABMI010000098.1:0-4954 GCF_054785195.1 Secundilactobacillus muriivasis
TCGCACCCCGAACCCCACGGGGCACGACTGCCCAAGTCATACCGACACTGCTGAGCCTCGCGCGCCTCCGCCTCCCGCTACATGGTGCGCTGTCGATAACCAGAACTGCTGACTGTCACATGCTGAAGTTGACGAAAGTGCATAATATCAACCTCGGATGATATCTCAACAACTACGGAAACAATTGTGGACAATGCTCAGCGACCGCAATGAATCAACGATTGTGCGATGTGACAACGTATCAGTTGTACGTTGCGTTTATGCTAATCAAATATGCTACGTTGCCGTTTAACGCGTTTTGAGATGTTCTGCGATAGTACCGAACTGCGCAATATGAGATGGAGGTGGCCGGCCAGGTGTATGCTGTGTCGCGATAATTGGTGGTTGTTGGCGATTTTCCAACAACCGCCAATTATCGGGGACGAATTTCAGACTCGCATAGGTTTTGGCGAGGCTGAAATTCGAGGACTGAGACCGCCCTTTGGCTCAGGCCGGCCCCACAGCAGGAACCTGGCCGGCTACCGGAATCGACAGTTTACGCAAATCACCGCACTTCACAAACTAAACAGAAGAACGCTTACGCTGGACACAAGCAACAGTCAAAAACCTTGAGAAGTTTTTCTTCAACCTTTATCCACAGGTGGATAACTTTTCCAATTCCGATTTACTGCTCAACTGCCTTAACGCTTTTTTAATTAGTAATTATTCTAATTTAAGGTAGAATTAAGCTGCATTTAGATAATTAGGAGTGAATAATCGCCTATCTAAGGAAGTGAGTAGATTGAAAAAATTGTTAACCACGATCATCTCGTTGATCGTCCTAGTTGCCCTTATCATCGACGGCTACTTCTTATTTATCAAAAATAAACTAACGCAAGCCACCTCATCCGCAGAATCAACAACTACCCAATCAACCCATTCGAGTACCAGCACGTCATCTTCGTCCGCTACTTCATCATCCGGTCGCTACCAAAACGGCACCTACACTGGTAAAGCAACTGCCACACAATGGGGCGACGTTCAAGTTCAAGCCGTCATTAAAGGCGGTAAAATCACCGCTGTGAACGTTTTAGCCTATCCCAATGACAATGGCCATGATAAGCAAATTAACAGTCAGGCGCTCCCTGTATACAAGTCTGAAGCCATTTCAGCTCAGAGCGCCAACATTAAACTCGTTTCAGGCGCCAGTGAAACCTACAAGGGCTTTACCGGTTCCTTGCAAAATGCACTGGATAAAGCGGAGGTCAACTAACCATGCCAACTGATCTCATGACAACAACCAAAACCCTCGAAGCAATGACCATGCCGTTTACCCTTAAATTCGTGATGGCGAAATCGTCACCGCTCACCGATGATACGCTTGCAGCAACTATCAACGCCGTTAACCATTCACTTCAACAGATCGATCAAGATTTCTCACCTTTCAAATCAACTTCCCTAGTCAGTCGCTACCAACGCGGTGACCTTGAGGCCAACCAGTTTACCGCCCAATTTCAGGAGGTCTTTGCCTTAGCCAGTAAAGCCCAATCACTCACTGGTGGCGCCTTTGATCCCTATTTCGATCACCAACGTTACAACCCAACCGGTTTGGTAAAAGGGTGGGCCATTCAACGAATCTTCGAACGTGAATTAGCCCCACTACTCCATACAACCGACCTCGTTGCCGTTGCCCTGAATGGCGCTGGTGACATTCAAATGGGCGTTCGACCAAACCATCCTTACACTTGGCACGTTGGTATCGAAAATCCGGCCGATACGCACCAGCTCATTCATCAATATGTACTTCAAAATGGTGCCATTGCCACCTCTGGCACCAGCCAACACGGGCAACACATTCTCACCCAAACCAGTTCGATGGACCTCACGCAAGCCACGATCATCGCCAGTGACCTGATTGAAGCCGACATTCTCGCAACCAGTGCCATTGCGATGGGCCAAAAACGATTTACTCAATTCACCACGCACTATTTAACTCACGGATTACTCGTTGACCGGCAACAACACGTCACTCACTTCTAGGAGGGATCAATTTCGTGAAACGCATGCCTTACGTTCAGGGCCTTGTTTGGGCCGTTATCCTTTTTGTGTTACCGTTGCCCCTGATTCAAACGTTGGCGAATGGCCTGCCCGCAATTTATAACCAAGAAGCCTTAGCGATTCAAGTTGGTTCAATTGCGTACGTTTGGTTTCTCGCCTCAATTTATCTCAGTACCCGGCCTAAGTGGTTGGATCGGCTGATTGGGCTTCCGAGCATCTACTTTATCCACGGGATGCTCAGTATTTTCGCCATCGGATTGGCTTACCTGCATAAAAGCGGTACGCAATCCACAGGCTTGATCAAGTTAACCGGCGATTGGGCCTTCGACCTCTTCATTGGGTTGATGCTTTACTCCCTAATTTTCATGGCGGGGTGGTTGACCAATCACATCCCGCTTCTGGCGCAGATTAAACGCACCTTAGAGCACCTCTTTAAGCACGAACTGTCCGTTTGGTTGCATCGCCTTAATTTACTAGCCGTCGTGCTCGTCTTTATTCACGTTCAATTAATCAGCTATATTACCAGTATTCACCCCTATATGTGGCTCTTTAACGGCTACAGTTTGCTGACCCTCGTTCTCTACGTTGGTAACAAAATTCGGCTGGCCTACTACGTTCCCAACGGCAAGTTAACGCAACGTCGTCAGTTAGCCGATAACTTTTACGAATTCACTATTCAGTTGCGTCATCCCGGCCGACTGAAGGTTCAGGCCGGCGATTACCTGTTTATTAATTTTCCACAGGTCCCGCAATTAAAAGAACGCCACCCGTTCTCGGTTGTGAATAACGTGAGTGCGGATGGCAAAATTATTTTGGCGATTCGAGGTGACGGTGATTTTACCCGCCAAATTCAGACCTTGCCACTAGGCACCAAAGTCACCATCGACGGTAGCTACGGGCGCTTTGATCAATTGATTCAGGATCATCCCGATACGCCACTCGTTTTGATTGGCGGTGGGAGTGGCGTTGTACCGATGCTGGCGCTGATCGATGCTTATCCGGAACGACCGATCACGCTGTACTATTCAGCGCACCGCCAATCCCAACTCATTTATTTGACCGAACTCCAAACACTCGCTGCTGAACGGGCTAATTTTACGCTGTACGCGCAGGAAGGTCGGTTCCAGCCAACTGAGCAACTTACGCAATTAACGCAGCCGAAAGCGTCAGTATATCTAATTTCGGGGCCTTATCAACTGGGTAACAGCTGGCAACATGCCCTTTGGGAACGTCAAATACCGCGCAATCAAATCTACTACGAAGAATTCAGTTGTTAAACCTGAAGACATAAAAAAACGACTGCCGCGGCAGTCGTTTTTTTGATACTCGCTAGTCTTCGGTAACGAATGGCATTAAGCCCATGATCCGTGAACGCTTGATAGCGATAGTTAACTTACGTTGGTTCTTGGCACTAGTACCAGTCACCCGACGTGGCAAGATCTTGCCGCGTTCTGAAACGAAACGCTTCAATAAGTCAGTATCCTTGTAATCGATGTATTCGATGTGGTTTGCGGCGATGAAGTCGACTTTACGACGACGACGGCCACCTCTTCTTTGTTGAGCCATGATTTTCCCTCCAGTTCAGTCCGTTTTAGAACGGCAAATCATCATCGGAAATATCAATCGAATCGCCGCTGTTCGCGAACGGATCCGCTTGGTTTCCGTTATTGCCAGATGGTTGTTGTGGCTGTTGATTATTAGCCGCTCCGTTGGTGTTTGGATCACCAAACGGATTATTATTCTGAGGAGCATTCCCAGCGGGTGCATTGTAGCCACCATTACCGCCACCGTTGTAGCTGTTGTTGCTACCACCGTAGTTGTTGGCTCCACCATTGTTGGCGTTCGCTGAACGCGGCTCTAACAAGGCAAAGTTTTCAACGACGACTTCGGTAACGTAGACCCGTTGACCCTGCTGATTTTCGTAGTTTCTGGTTTGAATCCGGCCTTCAATTCCAACTAACGCCCCTTTATGGGTAAAGTTAGCGAAGTTTTCGGCTGATTTCCGCCAGATCACACAGTTGATGAAGTCAGCTTCACGTTCGTTGTTTTGATTGGTAAATTGCCGATCAACAGCCAACGTAAAGTTACCAACTGCTGCCCCGCTTGGGGTGTAACGCAAATCAACATCTCTTGTCAAGCGTCCGGTTAGCACTGCCCGGTTGATCATACGACCCGCTCCTCTCAGTATCAGTAGTTAAAGTTAAAAGTCAAAAATTAGTCTTCGCGCTTTACGATCATGTGACGTAAAATGTCATCGCTGATCTTTGAAAGACGGTCGAATTCGTTTAAGGCTTCGTCGTTATCAGTAGTTAAGTTAACAACGTGGTAAACACCTTCGTTGTAGCCACCGATTTCGTAAGCGAAACGAAGCTTCTTCCAGTCTTTTGAATCAATTAATGCTGCACCATTGTCAGTCAAGATCTTGTCGAAACGTTCAACCAATGCGGTCTTAGCGGCATCGTCAAGGTCTGGACGGATGATGTAGGTAATTTCATACTTCATGAAATTTGCACCTCCTTATGGACTTCAGGCCCTCTCCATTGAGTTTTGAGAGAGCAAGGAGAGTTTTCCAATAATGGATTACTCACAAATTAGTATTCTACCAAAAATTTGAAGCAAATGCAATTGTATTTGGGTTAATTCTCCTAAAGTCTCGCTTTTATGATGAAATTCTTGCATTAGCCACTATCATTCAGAACGGCTCAACGAATCCTGAATCAAGTAGCGTCACAGTCATCTGAGCATAAAACGTTGCTTCAGGAAAATTAACCACGCCTAACCTGACAAGAGATGTTGGTTATGGCGTTAGCTACGCAACAGGTTTAGTTCGTGTTTTTTATTGTCGTTTGTGTCCAGCGTAAGCATGTTTAGCTTGTGAAATTCAGTGATTCTGGTTTTATATAGTGGGAGGGTGCCG
>NZ_BAABMI010000099.1:0-4858 GCF_054785195.1 Secundilactobacillus muriivasis
AGCTAAGTGAAATTTCACGGCTGAGCCCAATTTTCTGACCGACCTCTTGTTTGCGGGTTTTCGGCATCGATTACCGCGCTCCCGAAAATTTATCATGAAGGGCTAAACTGTCGTACGATGACAATCGAGAACATCTCAGTAAACGTTAAACGATAACGTTACAACATTGCGTCACAGTCCGTTCGAGCGCATTAAGTCAATGTTCAGAAGAGATTGGCGTCTTGTCCGTCACGATGACAAGACATCGACTGTTGATCAGCTTTAGCGTTTGTCGACTCAACGTCAGTCATTGTAATACTGTCGCAAACCGTTCAGTTAAGCATTTGAGATGATCTACAATAGTGCCGAACTGCGTCAACGTGAGATGCAGGTAGTTAGCTAGGTGGATGCTGTGTCGCGATAATTGGCGGTTGTTGACGAACTTCCAACAACCGCCAATTATCGGGGACGAATTCAAGACTCGCACGTGTTTTGGCGAGGCTTGAATTCGAGGACTGAGACCGCCCTTTGGCTCAGGCCGGCCCCACAGCAGGAACCTAGTTGACTACCGGAATCGATAGTTTAAGCAAATCACCGTACTTCACAAACTAAATAGAAGAATGCTTACGCTGGACACAAACGACACCACAGATAAACTTTAGTATTTAACTAAGATAGCGTATAATAAACTTTGTCTGTAAACATTTAAAAATGGAAGGGAGTGCCGAGTAAATGATGATTGTATTAACCGTTGTGGTCGCGTTGATCGTGGGTCTGGTGATTGGTGGTGTTAGCCGGCGTCGTCAGTATCGTCACGAGTTAGCGGTCGCAACCCAAAAAGCAGCGGCACTTCGGGCGGCTGCGCAACAGACGGCTGCTCAGCAGGCAACTGATTATCAAACGAAAGCTAAAGCGACTGTTCAAAAGGAACGGGTAACGACTGAAGCAGAGTTGGCTAGCCAACAAGCAGATATTAAGACGCGAAACGATCGATTAGAGCAACGACAATCGATGTTGAACCAGATGGCGAATCGTTTGGATCAGCGCCAAGGCGGCATCGATGAGACACAAGCGGCGTTGGATAATGACCAAACTACGTTGAACACGACGCGAGATCAAGCACGGCAGTTGCACACGCAGCGCCAAACTGAAATTGCGACACGGGCGGAGTTGTCGATCAACGATGCCAAGCAAATGATTCGAACGGAAACGGAACAGCATTTATCCCGAGAAGCGGATGTTACGGTGCGAGAATTGACCGATAACGCTGAAGCTTCGGCCGATAAGATGGCTCGGAACTTGATTATTGAATCGATTCAACGGGGACCGGTTGATTGGCCACGTGAACATGCTGAACACAGTGTGTTGGTGCCAACTAACGATACTAAGAGTAAGTTGATTGGCCGCGATGGTCAGCATATTCGCTTGCTGGAGTCGCTGACTGGGACGGATTTGATTTTTGATCCAGAACAAGCCAATGTATTACTGATCAGCACCCATGATCCGGTACGGCGCGAAACAGCCCGGATTGCCATTGAGGGCTTGTTGGCATCGCGTAAGATCACCACGGCTTCGATTGAAAAACAGGTTGTCGCAGCTGAAAGTGACGTTTTAAAGGACCTTCGACAAACCGGTGAGCGCGTTGTCAGTCTTTTGAAGATTGGCTTCATGCATCCCGATTTCATGAAGATTATTGGTCGGCTTAAATACCGGACTTCCTACGGCCAAAACGTGCTGAATCACTCGATTGAAGTAGCTCAAATGAGCGGGGTATTAGCGGCAGAACTTGGCGAAAATGTTCGCTTAGCGGTTCGGGCCGGTTTACTGCATGATATCGGGAAAGCAGTTGACCACGAAATTGAGGGGACCCACGTTGAAATTGGAGTCGCTTTAGCCACGGCATTTGACGAAGATCCCGTGATTATCAACGCTATTGCGGCGCACCATGGCGATGTAGAAGCAACGTCACCGATTGCCACGTTGGTTGCAACGGCGGATGCAGTGTCTGGTTCACGACCTGGTGCCCGGAGTGAGTCGGTCGAGGAATACATTAACCGACTACACAGTTTGGAAAAAATTGCCAACGACCACACCGGTGTGCAGGATAGCTATGCCATCCAAGCGGGTCGTGAGATTCGAATCGTGGTTCAGCCGAAGGTGCTGGATGATGAAGCAAGCGCCAAGTTGACCAACGATGTGAAGGATCAAATCGAACGCGATTTAACGTATCCAGGTAAAATCAAGGTCACAACGATCCGTGAATTGCGTGCTGTTGAGTATGTTGGGGATAAGCCAACGAAGAAGAAGAAACGGAAGCGTGCGTAGAGCGTGGAACAAAGCGTTTAAAGAGCGGAGTGTAAGGGCACTAAGGCGAAGCCCCCGGGTCTGGGGGTTCGCCTTAGTGCCCTTACATGCAGCTCTTTGCTTTGTTCCGCGCGTTTCGGCGCAGCAGCTTCAAAGCGGCAAATGCAAACCAGCTACTCAATCTAGTCGATAAGCCACGAAATAAAAGCGCAACCGGCGCCGAAAATCAGTAATAGCAAAACACGTCGCCGATTACCACTCGGTGACATCCAACAAGTTATCCAAATCAAAAAAACGGGTTGCCGCATTCTCCTAAAACTAGGGGAATGCGACAACCCGTTTTTATTTATGGCATCACCGTAAAATTCTGATCAGCTTCAGCCGTAATCACCGGATGCCGCCGGAGGTAATCAGCGATGATTTGACTCATCGGGGTCTTATTCTCAGCGATGATCTTATCAGCTTGGAACATATCATAGTGGCCACCACCACCAGCGCGATAACGGTTAAGGGCAATTTTGAATTCTTGTTCATCGCGAACGGGTTGCCCTTGGTAGGTGAGGTTACTGATTCGCTTACCAATTGGTTGGGCAACGTTGATCTGGTAGTTGATGCCTTCGTACATATCATAATTATAATGGCGTAATTTCGGTGAATAGAAGGCGGGATTGACCACAATTTGTTGATCCGCGGACATGGTGAAGTAAGTTGCCGTTTTTTCGAGAGCGGCTTTAAGATCCTTGCCCGTAATCAGTTCGAGCGCCAGTCCATCGGGATAGACGTAGTTGGTCATGATGTTGCGCATCGTAATCGGATTTTCGAACCCGTGACCTTCATTGTTAAAGATGGACGTTGCTGAAATGTCAGCGCCCATGGTCTCGAGTTGAACCCGTTGAATAAATTCAGTGTAGGGCGTTTCAACCATTCTAGCCTTGGCAGCACTCTTGAACGTGAGGTCGCCATTGATCTGAGCCAAGGGTTCGGCCAGCCAGTAGTCTACCGTTTTATCAAGTTGACGGCTATGGGTGGCAATGGCTTCGTCAAACTTGCTGGATTTGGTATCAATCACGTGAACTGTGTGGTCGGTGACGACGTAGCCACCGTCCACTGGCGTCAGGTCCAGTACGATTTTACCCACGGCCTCGCCACGGTAACCGGGTTGGGTCACAGGGACGCCAAAGAGGGTTGTGGCGATTTTACGGTGTTGGTGGCCGGTGATCAAAGCATCGATCCCCTTAACCTCTTCTAGGAGTTGGTAAGCTTCGTTTTCGCCGTTACTGAGCGATTCGATCAGCTTACCCGTTTTTAGGCTTCGTTCAAAGCCGCCGTGGTAGGCGACAATGACGATGTCAGCGATTTTTTTGAGGTAGGGAACGAGTTCTTTCGCCACTGACACAGCAGTCCGAAAATGGACGTCATTGGCAACGTTGGCGTGATTCTTCCACTGCATCACCGCCCGAGTTGTTAGGCCAAGAATCGCAATTTTAACGCCGTCACGTTCAATAATGCGGTACCGTTGTCCAAAGAGCGGTCGCCCGGCGTTGTCGAGAATATTGGCGTTAACGACGGGACGCTCAGTGGCATTTAACGCCCGTTCAAGGTACTGGGTGCCGTAGTCAAATTCATGGTTGCCCATAACGGCCGCATCGTAGTGGATTTGATTATAAATGCGCGTGAGGGGTAACGGATCTGGTGGTGTTTGAACCTGCGCCACGTAGTAAGCTAATGGCGAGCCCGCCAAAAAATCACCATCGTCAATGGT
Organism: Secundilactobacillus muriivasis; assembly: GCF_054785195.1. Lineage (NCBI taxonomy): Bacteria > Bacillati > Bacillota > Bacilli > Lactobacillales > Lactobacillaceae > Secundilactobacillus > Secundilactobacillus muriivasis. Next base: position 4,046 of record NZ_BAABMI010000099.1, read on the forward strand.
GATCGTGGGTCCCGGCGCCGCCCGTTGCTCTGCAGCAATGACAGTGGCAGCCCGAATTAAACCAAAGGGCATATGCGCTCTTGGCTTGACGTAGTTTGTTGGAAAGATATAACCATGAGTATCACTGGTTGAAAGGATGGTCAGCTGCATGCTTCTTCCTCCATCGGCAAGATTCAATTTGCCTTATAGTTAACTAGAATTATAGGCCTGAACGGGAGGGACGGCAAGCCTGCTTTTGGGTGGTGGGAGAAGTCAGGGATGGTGTGGTGTGGGATTGTGGCGGTGAAGGTGGAACTGTAACATTGTTGTCATATTTGGTGGAGATTGGTTGGTTAGAGCTAGTGAATGTTGGATAAATGGAGAAGTGATGGGTGGGCTGTTGGTGTTTTTAGGTGATTGGATCGAAAGGTGTGGTTGTATGTATGAGGTTGCTAGAACCGAGTGGTATTGGCGATGCTCGTTGATATTACGTTTGTTTCGGCTGAGTTGACTGGTTGATTCCTGGTAATCGGTGATTTAGTGAAGTTTGTGTGGGTTGGTGATTTTAGGCGACCACGCCGAAACGTGCGAAAAAAGTAGAGCGCTGCATGTAAGGGACCTGTTTGAGGATAATCGACCGAGCGGTATTGGCGACGTTCATTGCGATTACGTTTGTTTCGGCTGAGTTGGTTGGTTGATTCTGGGTAATCGGGGAATTTGGTGAAGTTTGTGTGGGTTGGTGATTTTAGGCGACCACGCCGAAATCATACTAAGATAAAGTCAGATAAAATACGACGGTATTTTATCGCTACTTTTTGATAAAGTAGTTATGAA
>NZ_BAABMI010000100.1:0-4855 GCF_054785195.1 Secundilactobacillus muriivasis
GTCATGTTTTGACACCAGGTAGCAGTTATCAGCCAAGTGATCCAACGAAAGATACAACGATCACCTATACAGCAGATCAGCAAAAAGGTAGTGTCAGCTACGTTGATGATACGACTGGAAAAACTTTAAAGACGGACTCAATCTCAGGAACAACGGGTTCAAAATCCAGCTATAGTACCAGCGGTAGCATTGCCGATTATAAGAAACAAGGGTATGAGTTGGTCACCGATGGCTATCCAGCAGATTTGACGTTCGACAATGATGACACAACTGATCAGAATTTCACGGTTCACTTGAAGCATCAAAACATTCAGTCTACAGAGGCCAAAACCGTTACAGAAACTATTCATTATCAAGGCGCTGGTAATCAAACTCCTGCTGATAACACCGCTCAAGTGACCTTTACGCGTCAAGTCTCAACTGATGCGGTTACAGATGAAAAGACCTATGGGTCTTGGTCAGCTGATCAAAGCTTTGCGGCAGTGACTAGCCCAGTTATTAAGGGTTATACGCCAGATCAAGCTGAAATTGGGGCACAAACTGTGAGTGGTGACGCTAGTGATCTTGACTTCACGGTGGTTTATACCAAGGATGCGCCAACAAAACCAGTTAATCCAAGTCAACCAACGACGCCAGCAAAACCGGTTAACCCAAGTCAACCAACGACGCCAACAAAGCCGGTTAACCCAAGTCAACCAACGACGCCAACAAAGCCGGTTAACTCAAGTCAACCAACGACGCCAACAAAGCCGGTTCAGGCTGGTCAAGCAGCGGCTACTAATTTTGTGAATCAACGGTTGCCTCAAACTGATGAAACTGATCAACAACACATGACGCTGAGTGGCTTATTACTATTAGCCATGAGTAGTTTGTTAGGACTCTTCAGAATGACTAAGCGGCAGCGCAAAGAATAGGATGATATTATATGCTAAGCTCCCAAACTAAGATCCAGTTTGGGAGCTTAGCAACCCTACAAGATATTCAGAAACAGGCATACCAGATGTTGATGCAAGGGCTGGCCACAACTGGTTTCTCAATGCGTGAGTGGGGAATATTAGTCTATCTTGAACAACACGGACAAGCCACTGCTAGTGAATTAGCTGATGCGTTCATGGTTACGCGAACACTAATTTCCAGAAACACTTGGCGACTGATTCAAGATAATTTAATTCAATCACAAGTAAATCAAACTGATCGACGAATTGTGCGGCTAACCTTGACTACTAATGGTCAAAAAACTGTCCAAAGGAGCGTTCGGAAAGTGCAAGAAAATTTAAAAACTTTCAACCAAAGTCACGATTTGGAGAAGTTGACTAAACAAGTGGAAACTTTGTCACAACAACTGGCTAAGATAAATTAAAAGTTTTTCAAAGTAAGTAAAGATGCCTTAATGTAAATAAAGATCGGTCCGTTAAAACCCTTGGGTTTGAGCAGGCCGGTCTTTTATTGAAGTGAAGCAAATTTAAACATTAAGATTATTTTTTGCCTGTGACAATAATCATTTTGTATAACCAAGTAATCAATCAGGCACTACAAGTGGCTAAGCGTTCCCCTGTTAAAAGGGATTAGATAAAAATTTTTCTTGACGTTTTTTATATATAATGAGTAAAGTGTTTAGATAGAGTGAAATCAGGCCATAACTTAACAGTTGTGGCCTCTTTTTTGATACTGTATAATTAAAGGGTTAGAACCGTGTCACTACTTAATGACATAAGTAAGGAGATAAAAAGATGAAATATGGCTATGCGCGGGTCAGTACCACTGATCAAAAATTAGCAAATCAAATTGAGTTACTAAAATTGGCAGGAGCAGAAAAAATCTTTCAAGAAAAGTTTACTGGCACAACTACTGAACGACCGGAGTTTCAAAAATTGTTGCGAGTTCTAAAAACAGGCGATACTTTGATTGTAACTAAGTTGGATCGGTTTGCACGGAACACGCGCGAGGCATTAGCCATTATCCAAGAGTTGTTTAAAGAAAATGTCAAAGTTAATATTTTGAACATGGGATTAATTGATAATACGCCGACTGGCCAATTAGTCTTTACAATATTTAGCGCCTTTGCGCAGTTTGAACGCGACATGATTGTCACGCGCACACAAGAAGGTAAATTGTATGCCAAGCAACATGATCCGTTGTTTCGGGAAGGACGACCGAAAACTTATTCTGATGAACAGATCAGATTTGCTTATGAGTTACGACAACAGGGGATGACTTATAAGATGATTGAACGAAAGACGGGGATTAGTAAACGCACGCAACAGCGACGGTTTAAGTTGATTGAGAAACCAAGTGATACTTCTAAAATCTAAGACAGGTGAAAGATCATGAAAAGGATATTTTAAATTATTCGCGCGTTTTATAATCAAGTTAGCCAAATACTTTTAGCTAATTGATAAAATAAAAAACACCAAGACAAATCTCTGTTATCATTGATGTTCCTACACAAACAATGAAAGAGGTTATTGTCTTGATGCAAGAACAGAATACCACAGTCAGAAAAAAAGGTCAGCACCTAACTTCGTTTGAACGAGGCAGAATTGCTACGCTACACAGCCAAGGCTATTCCAATCGTGCAATTGCTGCCAAAATTGGCGTCTGCCATCAAACCATCAATAATGAGATTGACCGAGGGACTGTCAAGCAGGCTAAGCGCATTAATGGCAAACTAATCTATCATACGGAATATAGTCCTGAAGCTGCTCAGACGCGCTATGAGACCGCACGTCTGAATTGTCATAGGCCGGATAAATTCGCCGCTACAAGCCACTTCCTGGCCTGGTATGTTAATCAGGCCAAGACTGAACACTGGTCGCCTGATGCAGCCGTTGGCGCCGCACGGCGAGCCAAGCTATTCACCCCTGAGGAGATGGTGTGCACAACCACTTTATATCGCTACATCGATGATCAACGCTTAGAAATTCGGAACATCGATTTCGTGGAGAAGGCAAATCGGCGGACCAAGCAACACAAGAGCACTAAGCATAAGCGCCTAGCCGGCCGCAGTATTGAGAAGCGTCCTAAGGCTGTCGAACGCCGCAAGCAGTTCGGACATTGGGAGATGGATACCGTTGTCGGGAAACGCAATGGCCGTGAGAGCGTCATCCTTAGCCTGATTGAGCGGAAGACTCGTTGCCAACTTCTCCGACTGATCGACGGCCGAGACTCGGACTCTGTGGAGTTTGCGTTACGAGAAATCAAGCTTGAGTGGGGTGACTGTCTGCGCACGATTACCGCAGACAATGGCCCGGAGTTCTCGACTCTGAATAAGGCCTTTGAGGACACAGATACAGACATCTTCTACGCGCATTCATACACCTCATGCGATCGCGGCTCCAACGAGGCCCACAATCGCATGATTAGACGTGACTACCCAAAAGGCGAGTCGCTGGATGATGTTAGTCCCAGCCAGGTGCTGGCTACCCAAGACCGTCTTAACGGGCTTCCCCGGAGAAAGCTAGACTACCGTAGCCCCCAGGAGTGTTTTGAGACCGAAGTGCGCCGGACTCGGCGTTCAGCACAACACGTAAGCTAAACAATGAACCACTCATAAGATAACAGGCTGTTCTTGGGAGTGTCTCAACACCCCGGCTAACTTGTTCTTGCAATTTGGGATAATAAATCTTCAGCATTTGCCTCAGTAACACGAGTGATGGTGATCGCCATGGCATTGGGCCTCCTTGAATTTGCCTTGAGCTTACCTTGCTGACGACGGTATTGCAAGACCACGAATTCTTTCCTTACATTAGCTAAAACTTCGACTATAATTATTTTGGAGGCGATTACATGTTTTTAGATCATCGAACCATTCGCAAATTTTCCACGCAACAAGTTGACCCGCAATGCTTGAACCGCCTGATCACTGTGGCCCAACATACTGCAACCTCACATTTCTTGCAGTCTTTTAGCATTATTCATATCACCGATTCCGCACTGCGTTCACAAATCGCCGCCATCAGCCACCAAACTTATGTCAATGGCAATGGTGAATTATTAATTTTCGTGGCGGATCAATACCGCGCAGACCTATGCGCCGACCACCCTAACCAACTCAGCTCAACGGATAAATTTATCCAAGCCGCATCGGATACTTTATTGGCGGCAGAAAACCTCGTCGATGCCGCTGAAAATCAAGGGTTAGGAACCGTGATTTTAGGCAGTATCCTCAATGATCCAAAACAATTGATCTCCCTGCTTCACCTACCGAACCTCACCTTCCCGATTTGTGGCGTGATTGTCGGCTATCCCGATCAAAAACCAAACTTCAAGCCGCGCATGCCGCAAAGCTTAATGAGCTTCGACAATACTTATCACTTACCTGACGACTGGAAAACGCAACTAACAGATTACGACCACGTGATTCAGCATTACTATGCGACCCGCGATACCAATCAGCGCGAAGAAACCTTCTCCCATTTGTTAGCTAACGGTGCCGCCCATACGCCGAAAAAGCGCAGCGAACTACTCGATGCCTTGCATCAACAAGGGTTCTGTTTGAAATAACAGGATAATAAATCGATTCATCTTTTAATTTTAATTTGTGTCTTGTCAAGTGTCATGCGACAATCATGGATGTAAGCTGATTCCTGAGACAACTTTTAAGAGAGGGTATAATGAATAAATCGTCTCTCAAAAGGAAGGAATTTTTACATGCCAACTCGTTACGACAAAGAATTTAAACAAAACATTATCAACCTATATAAGCAAGGTGAATCAGCTGCCCAACTGGCCAGAGAATATGGCATTGGCTATTCAACAGTTCATAAGTGGATCCAGGGCCAGGCCAAAACTCAATCCGGTAAATCGCCAGACGAAATCAAAGCGATGGAAAAGCGACTGGCTTCGCTGTCTGAGG
>NZ_BAABMI010000101.1:0-4790 GCF_054785195.1 Secundilactobacillus muriivasis
CTTCTTCCGTTCCTAGCTCGTAGGCCCGCCACTGCGTTCCAGCCTCGCATAGCGCCGGAGCCTCCCGCGGCATCTTCTCACAATAGAAAACCAGAATCATTTCACAAACTAAACATGCTTACGCTGGACACAAACGTAAATAAACCTAAAATCCCTAATCCAATAAAAAAGAACTTGGACGACCACTCGTCACAAGTTCTTTTTTGATGTATCGTTTACCGACCAGAAACTGGTGCAGTTTCAGCGGTTGTTTGAGCAGCTTTCTTTTCAGTCCGACCACGCCAGTAAGATGACAAGATTGAGCCTGAAATGTTGTGCCAGATACTAAAGATCGTTGATGGAATTGCGGCGGCTGGCGAGAAGTATTTCATCGCAAGCGTTGCACCCAAACTGGAATCTTGCATCCCAACTTCAAAGGTAATCGCCTTACGTTGCGGATCCTTCAACCGAATCAACCGTGAGAAGAGGTAACCCAAGCCGTAGCCTGACAGGTTGTGTAGCATCACAACTGGGATAACCAATGCGGTTGCAGCGGAGAAAAGTTCTGCGTGGTTAGCAGAGATAACGGCCCCAATGATCAATAGGATTGCGGCTTGTGAAATGAGTGGCAGTGCCCGGGTTAATTGATCGATTTTCTTACCAAAGATCGTGTGGATCAAAACCCCTAAGATAATTGGTACCAGCACGATCTTGATCGTGCTCAAGAATAACGATTGCGTTGGAATGGCAACGTATTGACCAGCGTACAGCAATAACAACCCTGGCAAAGCAATTGGTGCCAACAGCGTTGATAGCGTTTCAATCGATACATCCAACGCAACATCGCCACCTGCAAGGTAGGCCATAACGCTAGACGACGTCCCGCTTGGGCATGACCCAACCAAGATAACCCCGGCTGCGGTTGCACCCTTTAATTGAAAAATTTGGCAAAGTAGAAACGCGATTAATGGCATGATCACATAATGAGCGATGGTGCCTAAGATAACCGGAACTGGGCGTTTAACGATTCGAGCAAAGTCGGCGCCCTTTAACGTCAGCCCCATCCCAAACAAAATAATGCCAAGTAAGTACGACGTGTTTGGAACGACCCAAGCACTCGTCTTTGGGACAGCGTAGTTAAATGCCGCCCAAATCACAACTAATAAGGTAAACCAACGGCCAACCCATTTCCCAACTGCTTCAATTGTATTCATATGTAGTCCTCCCTGAATATAAAACGTGAACAATAATTGAGGTAAAATTGGTTATTATAGTAGGACTCAGTGCCAACTAAATTAACCGAAGCGGTGCACTATGTGTCATTAAATTCTCATTTAGAATTTAATGTTATTTCTAAACCAAACGAAGTCAAATCACCTACTGTCTCGGTAATGTTAACCATTTAACCGTCGTGATTTCAAACAACCATCGTTTCAAATCTATCAGTTAAATGAGTACAACATGAATTTTATCATTTATCTTTAATTTGTCAATCATATATTTTAATTATTTTTTAATTTCATTAAATTTCATAAATTCTCATAGAAGTGTAATCGTTATCATTTAAACGAACGATAACGAACTGTCTTATTTATGAGAAAACACCGATTTTATGAGGTGTTTATCCACCGCTTCGTAGACCAATTGACGTATACTAATAGCGAAATTAACTGCTGAAGACTAGTCACCCTGTTAGCTGACGCCTTTACCAACCAACGGAAAGGAGCTGCCGTTATGATTTCCGCCACTCCCCTGACTAAAAATATTTCCATTGTCCAGCAACAATTGCTTGAGCTTCGACAACAGTCCGTTCGTCATAAAAACGCCAATCTGGGTCAACTTACCTGTTTAATCGTCATCGTTAGTGTCGGTCTCATCACGGTTCGCATCGTACCTGCCAATCAGCTCAAAACCTGGTCATTTCTATGGCGTCAAGGTCAAAGTCATGTGCTCCTCATGAGCCTGATGTTAATTGCGATCATGGCTTTCGCAATTTCTTGGTGGTGCTGGTTCAGTGATTTAAAGTATCGGTCACTGGAAGCCCAATTTACCGAACTTCACGATAACCACGCTGAAATGATCAAGGCCTCCCCAACACTGGCTGCGATTGCTGCCGACTACCAGCGACAGTTTGATTTGGCAATTTTGTTAAATGGCATCGCCACTGCGGTTGCGTTCGCAGTCATCGCGGGAATTGGGTTACGATTGATCCTGCCAGCCTAAACAGCGGACAGTAGTCGCCCCATCTAATCAAACAATGCAAACGAAAGGCCCCGAAGATTCCAAGGTTAAGAATCTTCGGGGCCTTTACTTATATAGAAGCTGATTTCTGCGTATCATCACACATCCGTTGAAAATCACTTGGTGATTTAACCACGAACTAACGATTGTGAACGAACACTGTTAAGTCGCTTGACGTCAAAAAAACAAGCTCAACACTTACCAAGTATGGTCAGCTTCCCTACCGATTGCTTTGTTTTATCGCTGTTCACTTACGGTTCACCCTACTTATACACCACTAAATTTCAGCAAAACCGCCCTACTCAACTACTTCGTTACGTCTGCCTCAGCCTGCCGCTGTTGACGTACTTGTGCTTGTGCTAACTGCCGGGCAGCAATTGCTTCAGCTTTGGTGTCAAAGCTCTTCAACAAGACGTAGGCGCCCTTGTACATCATCCGTGCAAACCACTTATCAGAGTTTTTATCATAAGAGACCCCGATTATCCCGGATTTGTTTCGGGTTGAAACTTTTACGGATGATAAAGCGATACCATTTTGGTCAAACAACGAGCTGGCATCCCCAACTTGTGCCATAAACTGCTGGTTTTGTTGATACTTTTCTCGACTCACGTCACGGCGTAAACACCCACAACTCTGAGTTGATCCAGAACGCAACCGGGCACCATCGACGACAATTTGATTGCCACAATCGCACTGACACAGCCAAAGTAAATCGCCGTTTCGACAATCGCGACCATGAGGCTCAATTGCAATCAACCGGCCAAACCGTTGCCCCGTAATATCCTTTCGCTTTGACACCAGACCACTTCCTTTTGCAAACTTTGCGCTACTTTAGAATGATTAAATATAAGCTATATTGCATTATTTATGCATCATTAATCATTAATTTTAACACGTTTTCCATTAAATACTAGCTAATAAAGTCCAATTTACTAATTCGTATTACAATTGTAACTTATGTGAATTTATTATAACGACGGCTTTTATTAGAATACTTCGCGGTTCAAACTTTTATCATTGAATTCAATTAATCATAGTAAATTACTCATGTTAGAATAATTTTAAAGATAGCTAAAATATACAATATCACATAAATTACGTCTCATCGCTTTTCAGCATTTTCCCCTAGCTCCCCCAAATTCATCCTTGCTTCATGGCAAACCTAAAAAAATTTCATAATTTTCTTGACACTTTCCCAACTGAAACGTTAAGCTAAGTCTAAGCGAATTTTAATTTAAACACTGTGAAGAGAAGAGTAGTGGTGCTGACGCGTCATTAGAGAACCCTGACTGGTGAAAAAGGGTATCGCGTCAGCATGACGAAGATGAGCTTGGAGTGGCTAAGTTGTTCACGCAACTTGGACGATCGTCATCGTTAACTGACTAGGTATCAATCGGTACTGAATTGAGGTTTAGGTCAGTATGACCTAAATGAACTTGGGTGGTAACACGAGCAATCGTCCCTTCGTGGCTAATTTTAGCTACGAGGGGCTTTTTTTGTTTCAATAATTTTAAAAAGAAGGTGAGCGTTTTGAACATTCAACAAATGCGTTACGTCCTCGCAGTTGCCGACAACGGTAGTTTCCACGCTGCGGCTAAAAAACTATACGTCTCACAACCCACGCTGTCGCACGGCATCAAAGAACTAGAACACGAACTTGGTACTCAGATTTTTCAACGCAGTCGTCAAGGCGCCTTTCTAACGACTGATGGGGCAACGTTCGTGAACGAAGCTCGTAAAATTGTTGCAGACGCCGAAAGCCTGCAACGGTCGTTTTCCAATAAGCAATCTAATGAACAGTATTTTTCCGTCGCTGGTCAACACTACGACTTTATTGCGACTGCGCTGTGTGCGGTCATGGCACACTACCCAAATTACCAGTACATCCGGGCCTTTGAAAGCACCACGACCCGCGTGATTGAAGACACAGCCAAGGCTCGTAGTGAAGTTGGCATCGTTTTTCTAAACGAAGATAACCAAGCCCATCTATTGAACTTATTTGCCCAAAATAATCTGGTTTACGACGTGCTCGGGACTTTTGAAACCCATATTTTTATGCGAATCGGTCACCCGCTGGCGCGTAAGTCGATTATCACAATGAGTGATTTAGCACCCTTCCCTCAAGTTCGCTTTACCCAAGATGCCACTTACTCAGAGTTGGCTGAAGATCCAGTCACCGCTCCGAGCGCTGGGCCGGTGATCGCAACCAGTGACCGGGCAACCATGGTGACGATCGTGAATCAAACGGATGCCTATGGCTCCGGTTCGGGAATCCTGGAGGATCCAGAAAATGTTGGTATCGTGACCCGACCACTTGCTGATTCACGCCAAAACCGAATGATTCTGCTTCGTCAAAATAACCATACGCTCTCCGAAATTGCGCAATACTTTGTTGCACAGGTTCAAAAAAGCTTTGCATAAGTCAATATCATGGCTACTTTAACTCTACTCTGAATCAGACTTTAGCAATGCCATAACTTTAACATTTCATCAATATCCTGAATTATTCACCAGAAACTCCAAAATCCCCATCAAACACATGATTCAAGTGCTTGATGGGAATTTTACGT
>NZ_BAABMI010000102.1:0-4776 GCF_054785195.1 Secundilactobacillus muriivasis
GAGTTAAGCCATGAACTGAAAACTTATATCAGTTTGGAGAACTTAGATGATAAGCGGCGCATGCTATTTAATTGGAAGAACAGTACCTTAATTAAACATGCGGTTGGTGAAGATGTGACTAAACAATTATTGACAATTAACCAACAAGAAAGCTCACTCAAAAAAGCAGATGAACTCTTAAATAAAGTGGTTGATCGCACTACGAAAAAACTTTATCCAGAGCTTAATTTTGAACAGACCACGCAAGCTGAAAGACGAGAATTAATTAAGGAAACCGATAGCGAACAAACAGTTTTCAAGGGTAGTGAATTAAACGAACGTTTAATGAACATTCGTGATGATTTGTTGACCCAACAATTATTGACCTTTACCAAACGGCCATACGTTGGCTGGAAGTTATTAATGCAACAGGAAAAGGAAGTCAAAATCGAACTGAAATATACGCTGATGATTCATGACGATAACTTAGAAAGTCTAGAACACGTCGATCAAGGGTTACTAGAGAAATATTCACCAACCGAACAGCAAAAGATTACTCGCGCAGTCAAAGACCTACGGGCAATCATGGCCGTTAAGCAAGTCATTAAAACGCAATACCATGAAGTGTTGAAAAGGGCCTTTCCCAATGGTGATTTAGATGATCTTTCACTAGGTAAACAGGAACAGGTTTATACAGCCGTGATGTACTATGATCCAACTTTAAAGCCATTAAAAGTCGAAACAATGGAACAATGGCAAGCAAATCCACCACAGGTTTTCAGTACCCAAGAACATCAATTAGGGTTAGCTTATTTGTCGGGACAGCTTAGCTTAGATCAGTTAGAAAATCATCACTTACAACGGGTTTTAAAGCATGATGGCACTAAACAAATCTTTTTTGGCGAATGCAGAGTCGATCCAACGATTAAGAACAGTCAAATCGAGAAAATCCAAAAGCAGTTAAAAGGGCAACAAGCCAAGGACGACCAGGACAGAAAAGCAAATATCGGACATTATCAACCACTGAACTACAAGCCAGTTAGTCCAGACTATTACTTAAAGACGGCCTTTAGTGATGCGATCATGACTGTTCTATATGCTCGTGATGAAGATTACCAACGGCAAAAACAAGAACGCGGCTTAAAAGAGACCGAGTGGGAAATGACGAAAAAGCAGCGGCAACATCAAACCCGGAACCGGCATGAAGATGGGGGCATGCATTTGTAATCACAAAATTAGCGACTGGTTAATTGGGGTATTGTACGCGGATTACCGGCAGCCAAAAAAGGACCGCCAGGGAGCAAAACAAACCTATCAAGATGAAAACCTACTAAATCGGCAATTTAAGCAAGAAAAGCCGAATCAGGTTTGGGTAACAGATACAACAGAACCGACTTACGGGACCACTAATAAAGTCCGTCTACACGCCATCTTAGGTCTATATGGACAAAGGCCAGCAGCATGGTTAATCTCACCAACGAAGACCAGTGAAGCCGCAATCAAAGTCTTTAACCAAGCCGCTAAGGCTAGTGGAACCACTCCAGAAATGATCCATACGGATCGTGGAGCGGCATATACGTCCACCAATTACAACGAAGCTCTCCGTCAGGAGAAGGTAAGGCATAGCCTATCGGCGCCTGGGACACCAGCGGATAACGCCGTAATGGAACACTGGTAGGAAGATTTTAAAAGCATCTGGCTCGAGCATCGTCCAAAGGCGCAAACTCTAGCAGAGTTACAGGAACAGGTTCGTGCTGGAATAATGTACTTCACGAATCAGTTCATTTCCGCTAAAAGAAATGACCAAACCGTGGCGGAATATTACCACGATTTGGTCGGATAAGAAAAATTGTGTTTTCGTTTTTATAAGTGTCAACTTGACGGGGGATAGTACCCTATGAGTCTTTTCTATTTGACTAATTTGTTGCACTTGAATTGTAAATCCGTCATCAAAAAGGGCCTAGTACTTTTGGAATGGAAATACTTTCCAACACCAAAAATTCTAGGCCCAGAGCGCCTGAGTAACCTCATCAAGACCTACAGGTCGTGCGGTGAGCCAATGGACATCGCCATTGCCACACTGAGGAAAAACCTCAGAGGCGTTTTGAATGCTTCTCAAACCAAGCTTTCAAATGGCCCACTAGAAGGCATTAACCGTAAGATCAAAGCGCTAAAGCGCAGCTGTTATGGATTTGCCAATCAAGAGCGCATGTTTGAACGGATCTACCAACTGATTGCCTAGAAAAGCCAGTGTATGACACCCCGGGGAGGAGTGTGCCCAAAAACAGGGCTACAGAGCATAATTGCGGCCATCTGACTTCTCAAACGGAGTTTTTCGGTTCAATAACAAAAAGCCCACTCCGAAGAGTGGACCTTTCAAAAGATAAAAACTATTAATCAACACCATTTGACAAAGAGCCCAAAAAGAAGACCATCATTGTAGCAAAGATAGTCTCCCTCTTACTAATTAATCAAGATAAAAACTGAAGCAAATCTTGGTCAAATTATATAAACTTATTTAACAGCATCGTTAGCTAAAGCACCAGTAGAAGTGTTTGCTGTTGCAGAAGATGGCGCCGTAGTAGCAGTCTTAGTTGCTGAGTAAACTGCATTCAAAGTACCAGTTTTAGAGTAAGTACCTGCACTAGCTGATTGTGGAGTGTAAACATATTCGTACCATGTTTTAGTACCACTAGCATTAGTGTCTTGGAACTTAGGTGAGTACAAAGTCTTCAGTGTTGCATTGCCAGTCAAGTATGAAAGAGCTTGTGCAGCTGTGTAACTTGCACCATCAGCACCAGTAAATGGAGTAAATGCAGTCGTAGGGGTTACAATAACATTTTCAGCAGCACTTGGTGTTGAAACTGAAGTAGCAGTAGTAGTAGTAGCTTCAACAGGATTTACACTACCATCTTGAGCAATGTAAACCTTAGTATTCATAGTCACTTGATCGCTCTTAGTAGCATAAAGTGTAACAGTACCGCCAATCGTTGCAGCTTTCAAAGCTGCAGCATTAACGTTGTCTGAAGTGCTAAGCTTGTAACCTGCGGCAGTTGCTTTGCTTGATGCTTCATTTGAAAGAGCAGAATCAGAACTCAAGTCAACAGCAGTTCCTTGGCCAGTAGCACTGGATGGAGTGTAGTTAAAGGAAGTTACATCAGTACCATCAGTGGTCTTGATGTCAATCTTAACTTGAGTGTTTTCGTTAAACTCACTTGGTGAAGTAACTGCTGATGCAGCAACCCATTGACCAACTAAGTCAGTGGCACCAGGTGCAGTTGCAATCTTGTAGAAGGTGTCACCTTCACGGTTTGTAACAGCATCACTAAAGGTGAATTGAGTATCTTTGTAAGCTGAAGTAGATGTCAAAGTTGCACCATTAACTTTAGCACGACCGACCTTGTATTGTGCCCAAGCTGGTTGAGCATAAAAGGCCTTGTTAGCTGTGGAACTAACCGCTGAACTCTTCAAAGTATAAACAGCACTTGAGCTAGGCGCAGTAGCAGTCTTAGTAGTGTCGTATGAAGCTACACCACCGGCGAACTTAGAAGTTGACTTACCACCGTAAACCCAGCCACGGTATGAACCATCAAATGATACAACCTTGTAATAAACTGAACCCCGGTTAGTAGTAGCAACACGGTAAGCACGGAAGTTAGCAGCACCATTAGCAGAAGTACTTAACTTCTTTGCAGTAGTAGTTGAAGCAACAACCTTAGCGCCCTTAAGAGTACCAGCCTTAGTATAAACAGCATTAGTACCAGTTAAATTAACGTTACGTGAAGTAGCGTCAGTAGTTAAGGTCGTATTTGAAGTAACCTTAGCTGCGGTTGCAGCATTAGCGGTAACGCTTGTAGTACCCACGATGCCGGCAAATGCCAATGCAGCAGCACCGAAATAGATTGATTTTGCGAGTGATTTACGCATATCAATGCCTCCTAAAATATTGTTTTTTTTAATCAGATAAAGCCTATGTAGCTTCCTCTAATCACGTTTCAGTATAACATAACAATGTATAAAGGCCAAAATTTATATAAAATTGTTAAGAATTAGTCAAAGTAATGAAATACATGACATGTAAAAGTGCATAAAAAAACCTTTCTGCTAGGGGACAGAAAGGAGGAAACAATAACGGCATTGATTGGATACTACAGGTACTATAATACATTTTTCAAAGCAAAAAATCAACGTGTGCTTTATCGGCGAACGCGTTGCAAAAAACTATAAAGATAATCAATAGAAAAATCGCCCTTTGTTTGGGGAAGGGCGATCTTTCGACACTTTAACCTTAATCTATTTTGAGGAATAAATAGGATTAAAGAAATCTCTTTATATGTAAACAATAACCTAAAATTTGGTGCAAGTCAACCCTTTGAATTAAATTATAGTTAGAAGCATGTCGTAAGCAAGCGTCAGCCGAGTCATTGTAAACTGTAAACTATTATTGTAATGCTATAATAACCCGAAATAGTCCCAGTTTTAGGAGGTAGTATTATGACAGAATTCACTGACGTTTTCGGAATTACTCATGATGATTGTACCGTCGTTAAAACTCTAAACAACTATCAACGAATATTCTTAATTGAAGATCATGATCATATTAGGTACGTGGCCGTTAAGGATAACGCACCCAAAAACTCGAAACTAACTATTCATTGGAAACCTGGACATGCTAAGAACATACCTGACAATTAGGTAGCGTCAAGAATCTTGTGTAAACGAAATGCCTTCGTACATATAATATGTATCTAACTTAAATAAATGATGCTTCCAAGGTGTCCTGGAGTCCTTTGAACC
>NZ_BAABMI010000103.1:0-4689 GCF_054785195.1 Secundilactobacillus muriivasis
TTGAGAACTGGTGCTCTCAAAACTAGCTAATATCAATTTTCTTACCGATGAACACCACTTACGTGGTTAAGTCCTCGACCGATTAGTATTAGTCCGCTCCGTACATCGCTGCACTTCCACTTCTAACCTATCTACCTGATCATCTCTCAGGGGTCTTACTTCCATAAAGGAATGGGAAATCTCATCTTGAGGCGAGTTTCACACTTAGATGCTTTCAGCGTTTATCTCATCCATACATAGCTACTCAGCAATGCGCCTGGCGGCACAACTGATACACCAGCGGTATGTCCATTCCGGTCCTCTCGTACTAGGAACAGCTCCTCTCAAATTTCCTACGCCCGCGACGGATAGGGACCGAACTGTCTCACGACGTTCTGAACCCAGCTCGCGTACCGCTTTAATGGGCGAACAGCCCAACCCTTGGGACCGACTACAGCCCCAGGATGCGATGAGCCGACATCGAGGTGCCAAACCTCCCCGTCGATGTGGACTCTTGGGGGAGATAAGCCTGTTATCCCCAGGGTAGCTTTTATCCGTTGAGCGACGGCCCTTCCATACGGTACCGCCGGATCACTAAGCCCGACTTTCGTCCCTGCTCGACCTGTCTGTCTCGCAGTCAAGCTCCCTTCTGCCTTTACACTCTACGAATGATTTCCAACCATTCTGAGGGAACCTTTGGGCGCCTCCGTTACTTTTTAGGAGGCGACCGCCCCAGTCAAACTACCCACCTGACACTGTCTCCCACCACGCTAAGTGGTGCGGGTTAGAGTGTTCACACAACAAGGGTCGTATCCCACCAGCGCCTCTATCGAAACTAGCGTTCCGATTTCTACGGCTCCGACCTATCCTGTACAAGTTGTGTCAACACCCAATATCAAGCTATAGTAAAGCTCCATGGGGTCTTTCCGTCCTGTCGCGGGTAACCTGCATCTTCACAGGTAATATAATTTCACCGAGTCTCTCGTTGAGACAGTGCCCAGATCGTTACGCCTTTCGTGCGGGTCGGAACTTACCCGACAAGGAATTTCGCTACCTTAGGACCGTTATAGTTACGGCCGCCGTTTACTGGGGCTTCATTTTTGGGCTTCGCCGAAGCTAACTCATCCACTTAACCTTCCAGCACCGGGCAGGCGTCAGCCCCTATACGTCATCTTACGATTTTGCAGAAACCTGTGTTTTTGATAAACAGTCGCCTGGGCCTCTTCACTGCGGCTGCACTGACGTGCAGCACCCCTTCTCCCGAAGTTACGGGGTCATTTTGCCGAGTTCCTTAACGAGAGTTCACTCGCTCACCTTAGGATTCTCTCCTCGACTACCTGTGTCGGTTTGCGGTACGGGTAGTAAGATACTCACTAGAAGCTTTTCTCGGCAGTGTGACATCGGCCACTTCCCTACTTAAATTCGGTCCTCATCACAGCTTGTCTACACGGTTAAAAGCATTTAACTGATAACCAGACTTACTGCTTGAACGCACATTTCCAATCGTGCGCACGGCTTAGCCTCCTGCGTCCCTCCATCGCTCAAACATATCTTACTAGTACAGGAATATCAACCTGTTGGCCATCGTCTACGCCTCTCGGCCTCGACTTAGGTCCCGACTAACCCTGGGAGGACGAGCCTTCCCCAGGAAACCTTAGTCATTCGGTGGATCAGATTCTCACTGATCTTTCGCTACTCATACCGGCATTCTCACTTCTAAGCGCTCCACTAGTCCTTACGATCTAGCTTCACCGCCCTTAGAACGCTCTCCTATCACTCGACCTAATGGTCGAATCCACAATTTCGGTGGTATCCTTAGCCCCGGTACATTTTCGGCGCAGAATCACTCGGCTAGTGAGCTATTACGCACTCTTTAAATGGTGGCTGCTTCTGAGCCAACATCCTAGCTGTCTATGCAACTCCACCGCCTTTTCCACTTAGGATACACTTAGGGACCTTAATTGGTGGTCTGGGCTGTTCCCCTTTCGACAATGGATCTTATCACTCACTGTCTGACTCCCGGATATAAATCAGTGGCATTCGGAGTTTATCTGAATTCAGTAACCCATGACGGGCCCCTAGTCCAAACAGTGCTCTACCTCCACGATTCTCTTTCCGAGGCTAGCCCTAAAGCTATTTCGGAGAGAACCAGCTATCTCCAAGTTCGTTTGGAATTTCACCGCTACCCACACCTCATCCCAGCACTTTTCAACGTACACGGGTTCGGGCCTCCAGTGCGTTTTACCGCACCTTCACCCTGGACATGGGTAGGTCACCTGGTTTCGGGTTTACATCAACATACTGAAACGCCCGTTTCAGACTCGCTTTCGCTACGGCTCCGACTTTTCATCTTAACCTTGCATGTTAACGTAACTCGCCGGTTCATTCTACAAAAGGCACGCTGTCACCCATTAACGGGCTCCAACTAATTGTAGGCACATGGTTTCAGGAACTATTTCACTCCCCTTCCGGGGTGCTTTTCACCTTTCCCTCACGGTACTGGTTCACTATCGGTCACTAGGGAGTATTTAGCCTTGGGAGATGGTCCTCCCGGATTCCGACCAGGTTTCACGTGTCTGGCCGTACTCAGGATCCTGAACTGAGGGCAATTGATTTCGTCTACGGGGCTATCACCCGCTCTGGCCGGTCTTCCCAAACCGTTCAACTATCAACTGCTTTGGTAACTCAAATGTTCAGTCCTACAACCCCAAGAAGCAAGCTTCTTGGTTTGGGCTGTTCCCACTTCGCTCGCCGCTACTATGGGAATCGCTATTGCTTTCTCTTCCTGTGGGTACTTAGATGTTTCAGTTCCCCACGTCTGCCAATCTTTAGCTATATATTCACTAAAGATTAATCATCGACTAAGATGATTGGGTTTCCCCATTCGGAAATCTCCGGATCAAAGCTTACGTACAGCTCCCCGAAGCATATCGGTGTTAGTCCCGTCCTTCATCGGCTCCTAGTGCCAAGGCATCCACCATGCGCCCTTTATAACTTAACCTCATCACTAACGTGATTGGCTAATTGAGTATTACGCGAAGTAAATAAACTTTACTAATAAAAAACTCAAAATACGCGGTGTTCTCGGCTTAATTAATGAAATTATTAATTAATATAAAAGAAAATTGATATTATCTAGTTTTCAAAGAACCAATTCTGAGAGTAGACCTCTCAAAACTAAACAAAGTTTTGTCTCATGTGCAGGTTTCCGTATTATTCCTTAGAAAGGAGGTGATCCAGCCGCAGGTTCTCCTACGGCTACCTTGTTACGACTTCACCCTAATCATCTGCCCCACCTTAGGCGACAGGCTCCCGAAGGTTACCGAATCGACTTTGGGTGTTGCAAACTCTCATGGTGTGACGGGCGGTGTGTACAAGGCCCGGGAACGTATTCACCGCGGCATGCTGATCCGCGATTACTAGCGATTCCGACTTCGTGCAGGCGAGTTGCAGCCTGCAGTCCGAACTGAGAATGGCTTTAAGAGATTAGCTTACTCTCGCGAGTTCGCAACTCGTTGTACCATCCATTGTAGCACGTGTGTAGCCCAGGTCATAAGGGGCATGATGACTTGACGTCATCCCCACCTTCCTCCGGTTTGTCACCGGCAGTCTCGCCAGAGTGCCCAACTGAATGCTGGCAACTGACAATAAGGGTTGCGCTCGTTGCGGGACTTAACCCAACATCTCACGACACGAGCTGACGACAGCCATGCACCACCTGTATCTGCGTCCCCGAAGGGAACGCCTAATCTCTTAGGTTAGCACAGTATGTCAAGACCTGGTAAGGTTCTTCGCGTAGCTTCGAATTAAACCACATGCTCCACCGCTTGTGCGGGCCCCCGTCAATTCCTTTGAGTTTCAACCTTGCGGTCGTACTCCCCAGGCGGAATGCTTAATGCGTTAGCTGCGGCACTGAAGGGCGGAAACCCTCCAACACCTAGCATTCATCGTTTACGGCATGGACTACCAGGGTATCTAATCCTGTTCGCTACCCATGCTTTCGAGCCTCAGCGTCAGTTACAGACCAGACAGCCGCCTTCGCCACTGGTGTTCTTCCATATATCTACGCATTTCACCGCTACACATGGAGTTCCACTGTCCTCTTCTGCACTCAAGTCTCCCAGTTTCCGATGCACTTCTCCGGTTAAGCCGAAGGCTTTCACATCAGACTTAAGAAACCGCCTGCGCTCGCTTTACGCCCAATAAATCCGGACAACGCTTGCCACCTACGTATTACCGCGGCTGCTGGCACGTAGTTAGCCGTGGCTTTCTGGTTAAATACCGTCAACACCTGAACAGTTACTCTCAGATGTGTTCTTCTTCAACAACAGAGTTTTACGAGCCGAAACCCTTCTTCACTCACGCGGCGTTGCTCCATCAGACTTTCGTCCATTGTGGAAGATTCCCTACTGCTGCCTCCCGTAGGAGTTTGGGCCGTGTCTCAGTCCCAATGTGGCCGATTACCCTCTCAGGTCGGCTACGTATCATTGCCTTGGTGAACCATTACTCCACCAACTAGCTAATACGCCGCGGGTCCATCCAGAAGTGATAGCCGAAACCATCTTTCAAACAGAAACCATGCGGTTTCTGTTGTTATGCGGTATTAGCACCTGTTTCCAAGTGTTATCCCCCGCTTCTGGGCAGGTTACCCACGTGTTACTCACCAGTTCGCCACTCATCCGATGTTAAAAATCAGTGCAAGCACTTCAA
>NZ_BAABMI010000104.1:0-4629 GCF_054785195.1 Secundilactobacillus muriivasis
ATTACATTTGATATCACCGAAGTGATATACCCTGCACATTTGTGAAACAAAACTTTGTTCAGTTTTCAAAGGTCTACTTTGAATAATTTAAGCAATTGCCTTTCGACAACTATTAAATCATATCATGTGTTGAAATCCAAGTCAACGTTTTTTTATCAAATAGTTGAATGGATATTCAATTGTGTTAGTCGTTGAGGTGAATCACCTCGCTGACAACAGAAATAACTATACCAGCTATCCTTCATTTGGTCAACACTAAAACTCAACTTTTTTCTTGATGCACCGTTGTTTCCACCCAATCAGCACTAATGATCACCCTTGTATTTTTCCAATACACAAACAATGGTCTCTACCATATCTCAATAACACATAATGAATATTCATGCTAATTCTAGTTTTAACAGTAACTTTCGCGACCTAAACTAGTCTAATTCAGTTTTGTAAAAACGAACTTTTTCTCCATTTAAATAAAAAATTATCGGATTTTATTGATTAGCGATTTATTTTAAGCAGCTTCCCAATTCATTAACTTAATCATCAACGACTCAACGTTCATCGCATTTCATTACCCGCTTACGGCCATCATTAACACATTCAAAAATCATCACTAATCATCATTTGCTCACTACGAACTGCCAATAACCGGCCGTTCCTTCTAACTGGTCTACATTTTTTTACCATTTGGCATTCTCATTATGACTGTACTCAGCTCCTAAGGAATTTCCTGACGCAAAAAAAGTGTTACAGCACCTTTACCTCGGTAACTGTAACACTTTTTAACTGATACTAGTTTAAATTAGTCTTCCGGCCGCATTGTTGGGAACAACAACACGTCGCGAATTGATTCAGCATTCGTCAAGAACATCACGAGCCGATCGATCCCGATTCCGAGACCACCAGTAGGCGGCATCCCGTATTCCAAAGCTTCGATGAAGTCTTCGTCGATGCCTTCCGCTTCATCATTACCAGCTTCACGTTCCTTGACTTGGGCTTCAAACCGTTGCCGTTGGTCAATTGGATCGTTCAACTCAGTAAAGGCGTTGGCGAACTCGTTACCAAGAATGTACAGTTCAAACCGATCCGTAAAGCGTGGATCGTCTGGGTTCTTCTTGGCAAGTGGTGAGATTTCAACTGGGTGGCCATAGATAAAGGTTGGTTGTTCCAACTTATCCTGAACCTTTTCCTCAAAGAAGGCGTTGATAATGTGACCGACTGTCCAGTAGTCTTCATAGTGAATACCGTGTTCGTCGGCTAACTTCTTAGCATCCGCCACACTCATTTCAGGCCAGAAATCGACACCGGTTTCCTGCTTGATTGCATCCACCATGTGGACCCGAGCAAAATCCTTGTGTAAGTCGATCGTGTGGTCTTGGTACGTGATCACACCGTCATCGGTAACGGCTTGCGCAGCGGCCTTAAAAATGCCTTCGGTTTCATCCATAACATCATGGAAGTCAAAGTAAGCCACGTAAGTTTCCAACATGGTGAATTCAGGGTTATGACGCGTATCCATCCCTTCGTTCCGGAAAACGCGACCAATTTCGTAAACGCGTTCCATCCCACCAACGATCAACCGCTTAAGGTGCAATTCCAGCGCAATTCGCAGGTAAAGGTCGATGTTCAAAGCATTATGGTGCGTAATGAATGGTCGAGCACTCGCGCCACCGGCTTGGTTGTGCAAGACTGGCGTTTCAACTTCAGTAAAGTCGAGGCCATCCAAGTAAGCCCGGATTGCTGTGATGATCTTGCTGCGCTTCTTAAAGCGGTCAAAGCTATCAGGGTTGGCAATCAAGTCCAAGTACCGTTGACGGTAGATTTGTTCCTTGTTTTGTAACCCATGGTACTTTTCAGGTAATGGCCGTAATGCCTTAGATAGGAACGTTAGCTTGGTTACCCGAATCGTTAATTCGCCCATATCCGTTTTAATGATGTCGCCTTCGATACCTAGGTGGTCACCAATATCTGACCGTTTGAAGATGTGGTAAACGTCTTCGCCTAAGATGTCCTTACGTACGTAAAGTTGAATCCGACCACTTCGGTCTTGAAGATCAGCAAAGCCAACCTTGCCTTTACCACGTTTTGATACCATCCGTCCGGCAACAACCGCCACTTTTTTGGCGTCGTTTAACTCATCCTTGTCTTCGCCATCAAACTCATCGTGCAATTGCTTTGCCAAATAAGTTCGTTCGAAGCGATGACCAAACGGATCAATGCCGGCCTCTCGTAGTTCGTTCATCTTTTCGCGACGAACCCGGAGTTGGTCGTTCATTTCTTTATCTTTTCCAGCCACACTAAAACCTCCATAATTTCGTTCTTCCGTCTTTAATTTTGACAACCCTCAATAAAAAAAGCAAGCTCTTTTGCCTGCTTTTTCAGAATTTAACGGCCAACTGCTGGTAAAGCCGCCAATTTTTCTAAAAATTCATCGAAAATGTTGATCATTTCCTGCTCAGTTTCAGCGTTGTTTAACGCGGCTTTGGTCCGAGCGGAGTGAGAAATACCCTTCAAGTAATAGGCTGCTTGACCACGGAATTCCCGTGGGCCCGCAAAATCACCCTTTAATTCAACTAACCGATGTAAATGCTCCTTGGCGGTATCAATCTTCTTGGTTGGCGTTGGTTCGTCGATCAACTCGCCAGTTGCCAAGTAGTGCTCAGTTTGTTTGAGCATCCAGGGATTACCCATCGCTGCTCGCCCGATCATCACGGCATCCGCCCCAACGTAATCCAGCATCTTCTTGGCGTCTTGTGGCGTCTTAACGTCCCCGTTACCCATGAACGGAATCGTTAATTCATCGGCAACCGATTTTAAGACGTCCCAGTCAGCGTGACCTTGATACATTTGCTTTCTCGTCCGACCATGCATGGCTAATGCAGATGCGCCAGCACGTTCAGCAGCCAAGGCATTTTCAACGGCAAACACGTGTTGGTCATCCCAACCGATTCGCATCTTGACCGTTACGGGCTTCTTAACTGCATCCGTGACGTAGGAGACCATCTCATAAACCTTCTTTGGATCCAACAGCCACCGCGCACCGGCATCTGTCTTGACCACCTTGTTCACTGGACAGCCCATGTTAATGTCGATAATATCAGCTTTCGTGTGTTGATCCACAAATTCAGCGGCTTGAACAAGCGTTTCCTTGCTCCCGCCAAAAATTTGAATACTCATTGGGTGCTCAACGGCATCCACAAACATCATATCTAACGTTTTTTGGTTATGGTACATAATGCCTCGGTCGGAGATCATCTCACAAACCACGAGACCGGCACCGAATTCTTTACAAATAACTCGGAATGCCGAGTTTGTTACCCCTGCCATGGGCGCAACAACGACTTGATTTGGGATCTTAACGTCACCAATCTGCCATTCCATTCGTTTCACCTCTTAAAATATCCTGGTTATTAAACCGTTACAACGACTTTAAAACTGCGTTTGTTATCATAGCACAAATTAACGGCCAAGGGTTACATCTTAGCTAAAATCGTTCGTAGCTCAGCTTCATCAAACTCATACGTATTCCCACAGAAATTACAACGGGTCTCCGCATGGTGATCTTCTTCGATAATTTCGGTCAGTTGCGTTTTGGAAATACTTGCTAGCGCCTTCGCAAATTGATCCTTTGAGCAATTGCATTTGAATGCGACCGGCATCTTGTCCAGCACTTTAACGTTGCTTTCCCCAAATAATAGGTTCAGCATGTCTTCTGGCCGTTGACCAGCTAACAGCAATTCTGACACCATTGGGACTTCTTTTAACCGTTGTTCCAAGTGCGCAATCGCATCTTCTGAGGCGTCAGGCATGACCTGGACTAAGAATCCACCCGCAACCTGAATCGTATTGTCATCGTTAACAAAGACTGAGACGCCAACGGCCGATGGAATCTGTTCTGATTGAGCCAGATAATAGGTAAAGTCATCACCAATTTCACCAGAAGCCAATGGTACTTGCCCGGTATACGGCTTGTCCAAGCCCAAATCCTTGGTTACTGACAGCGAGCCTTCAACCCCAACGGCCTTAGCAACATCAATTTTGTGGTGACTGTTTAATGGTAAGTTCACGTGGGGATTTTGTAAGTACCCCTTCACCGTACCATTCGCGTTTCCGTCAACTACGATACCCCCAACTGGGCCACCGCCATTGATTCGAACTGTTAACGTATCATCACCCTTAAGTACAGACGATGACAGCATCAGTGTCGCCACCAAACTCCGACCAAGTGCGGCCGAAGCAGCTGACCAAGTGTCATGCCGCTGTTGAGCCTCTCTCACTAATTCGGTCGCATCCACGGCGTACGCCCGAAACTGCCCATCATCTACGACACTTTTGATTAAATAATCCGACATAGTATCCTCCTTAGAACGTTCAGAGTATTATAGCACATCTACAAGTATCGAAGAAAGCGTTCAGACTGTACGGCCTAATCGACGTTCGAGAACCGCATTTGACTGAGCCCGTTTACAACCTGCCGATAGAAAAATTCACCTGGACTTTTTGCTGTCGGTTGCGTCCAGCGTAAGCATGTTTAGTTTGTGAAATTCGGTAATTCTGGTTTTTGTAGTGGGAGGATGCCGCGGGAGGCTCCGGCGCTATGCGAGGCTGGAACGCAGTGGCGGGCCTACGAGCTAG
>NZ_BAABMI010000105.1:0-4538 GCF_054785195.1 Secundilactobacillus muriivasis
AACGTAAAATCCCCATCAAGCACTTGAATCATGTGTTTGATGGGGATTTTGGAGTTTCTGGTGAATAATTCAGGTATGATTGATTTGTATTCGGATATTGCGAATGGGGCATTTATTGAGTCTTTATTAATGCTTCAAAGAATGGAACAATTTGTAACTGAAAAAAAACTTTGTCAGAAAAAATTGCGACCATTAACCGAAGTCCTTTTTAACAAGAGGCTAGTGGAAGCTGGTCGTGATTATAGCGAATATACTAATTTAATTACACCTGACATTAGAAATGCAACTGACCATAATGGAATTGAAGTTAGGACAAGTGACTATAGAATTACTTACACAGATAAGCAGCATAAAAGTGTTACAGTTACTAGAAATTTCTGGCAAATAGAAAGTAAAGTAGACTCATTACTAAAAGGGTTATCGGCATTTACCAGAATAATGCTTGATTTAAGTTTACTTGCAGGTATTACAAGTTTAAAAGTAGGTGAAGGATTGCCAGAAGTGGTCAAGAATGCTTGGTACAGATTGCAATTATCGACATTATTAGTTACCTGTGATTTAGTCGAAGTTTCTCCAATCATGGATAATAGGATACAATTATCAATTGATTTGAATGGTATTGATACGGCTGGTAATGAAAAATTTGCACTTTGCCTACAAACAGCACTTTACGCTACTGTTACCGTTATTCCTAATTCGCTGCAATTTGATAGAGTTTTTGTGACGTACGCTTCAGCTAGGGCCACAAATACATTTGTAGCTGTAGATACTTCATCAATTTTGGATTATGTAAACGTTCATATAAATGGTGAAGAATTTTTTCAAGCCGTGAATGATAATCCCGGTATGATTACCGACACAGTGGAAGATCCAGTTCCAATTCAGGATATTGAATACCATGATATTAAAGGAGAGGATTATTTAATCAGTAATATAGCAAACCCTAATGTTGAGAATGCTATTAGATTTACGGCAAATGTAGAAATTCCTCGAGCGACCAGACCTAATCATGTAAAAGCACTAATTCCCAAAATTATTCAACAATTAAGAAATCTACCGAGTGGTGGTGATGCTAAAGTACTCATGAAGCATGGACTCATGCCAGCGGATGTAGTTTTTCTGTATGTCTACAAAGATATATCCAAAGGTGGTGGAGTCTCTCCGGATAATAGTAACTTTATCGCCACTGTACAATTTGATGTTGATCACCAATTTTTAATCAATTTTGATAATAGTCCGTTATTTGCATTTCGAAAAATGCGGTATGAGGGGGACATTGAATATGGATGGAACCCAGAATTTGGTAAGAGTGACACTAACTAAGATTTGAAGCAAATAAAGCCCCAATACTGTAATAACAGTACTGGGAATATAAAGGTAGGCAAGAGTATTGAACGTAGCACGAAAAACAGCTATGGTGAGCTGTTCGTCGCGAAGTGAAACAAATTATAAATATATATTATCTATTTGATAAAACCGGAGTGGGCATTTGACCGCTTCGGTTTTATTTATCTTCGGAGAAAGGAGCGGCACTAAGGAAAAGTTACATGTTGGCTCAACAATAGAAAGTATCATAGTGGTCCAACAATGGAAAGTTTCATATTGGTTTAATATGGGAAAGCTTGATGGTGATTAATTAAAAGGAGTGTTAATTATGACGACGGAAAAAGTAACCAACATCAACAAGAAGGTAAAGGCAACCAAGGTGGTAGATGATGATGCCACCAAACCGGCTAAGACCAGTACAGAAAAGATAACCGTAACGGTAACTGCGATGCGGACAGATGCGAAAGATACGTTCTGGGTACAGCGGATTTGGGATGCTAAGAAACCATTGTGGTTGGTACTCGCTAATTATCCAGCAGCAGATGATCCACGGCAATTAGATTTAACGTCGATGTTGATTCAAAATTTAGCCGTAGCAGGTGGTGCTGGTGGGGTAGTAATCACCAATCTATTTACTAAGCGGGTCAAGCATGCTTCGGAAAAAAGTTTAACTTGGGCCTACGATGTGGGTGCGCTTGATGAAATTGCTAAACAAGCAATGGAAGTCGAAAAGGTGGTGATTGCGATTGGTAGTTTAAATAAGCGTTTCAAAATTGCACAGGAACGGTTAGATCAGTTTTACACGTTGGCCCAAGAACTAAGCTTTGAGGACAAATTATCGGTGTTGGTCTCACCTAGTACTGGTAAACCAGTTCATCCACTAGCAATTCAAAATGATCACTGGGAGTTCGAACCAGTCCACTTAGGGTAGTTAGGGTATGAAGGGTACCAGTTACAAGAACTTTTATTGAGAATCAGCTATTAATCAGATTGGAGAGTGACGGATATGCAAGTAGATGATGTTATGGTTAGCGCACTGCAACCAGTGTATCAACAGTTAAATGAATTGATTGGAACGGAAGCAACCATAGCGGTTTGGCAGGAGTTTAGAGGAACACAACTAACATTACCTAGTCATCTATATAATCGGAAATTAGTTAGTCAGCGACTTCGATTTGAGTACGATGGGACTAACGTTCAGGAACTAGCCCGGCGTTACCGCTATTCAGAAAAGTGGTTTCGACAGATCATCAAACGGCAACAGAATCATGATCTGAATGAGTGATTTAGATGGTTAGTGTAGAGATAAGCTGCACGAAGCCTATGTTCCGTTTGGCAAAAAATCAATTAAATAAAGGAGATTTTCAATTATGGATTTACTAATTAAATTTGCAGTGGCGGCAGTATCAGCAATCGCGGTTGAGATGGTTAAGGAATTTACTGATTCTGACGAGTAACGGGGAGGTGAGTACGATGGCGTTAGATGCAGAATTTTTTAAAGCTTATTTATTAGGCTATTTGAAACGAGAGACCGGGATGGATGTCGGGGTAGATGAGATAAGTAGTGAAGCGGTTGAACTCTATCGAGATGAATTGGACCAACGGTTGTTACCACCTGACTATAACCTTGATGAATTACCTGAGTCGTTTGTGGCTTACACCTATATGATTAAAACTTACATGCTATTTGCGTTAAGCACTGCCGACTTAGGGAGTGCTTATTTATTTGGCATTGCGAACAACAATCAGTTGATTTGGTGGCATTTGCCAGAAGAGGACGAGTAAATGATAACTATATAGGAAGGAATTGAGCGCATGAGTCGGATTTATCGCAATCCGTTGAAGGGAAAGACCGGTAAGGATTGGAAGGCCGAGTTCACCACTGGAACTGGAAAAACACGAAAACGATTGACGAAGACCTTTGAACTGAAAAGTCAGGCTAAGGAATGGTTAGCGATGCGAGAAGCAGAGCGAGCTGAAGGTACTAACTACATTGATTCAGAGATGAACTTTGCCGAGTGGTATCTGAAATGGGTCAAGGCTTATCGTGAGAATACGATTGCACCAGCCACGCGAGATACGTATTACACGACCTACAAGCATCTTAAAAAATACATGCCGGATAAAACGATTGGCCAGTTAACACGGATGGATTTACAAAATTACTTCTCCAACCGAGATTTTGCGAAGGAGACGTTAAGGAAAGACCTGACGCATATTCGAGGTGCGTTAAAAGATGCAGTGATTGATGGTGTGATTCCCAAGAATCCAGCACTAACGAAGATTACCATTAATGCTAATCCCAGACGAACCAAACCGGATGAGAAGAAGTTTATGAGTGAGGAGGAATATCGTAAGGTACGGGACTATTTATTGGCCCAACCTTTTGAGATGTTTCATTTAAATCGTATGGTGTTGTTGGTGATCACCCAAACTGGGTTACGAGTCGGTGAAGCCTTAGCGTTAAAAGAAGATGATCTCAATTTGAAGACGGGCTTACTACGGGTCGATGAAAGTTACGACGCGCACCATAAAATAATTAAGACGCCGAAGACTAAGAATGCCGTGCGAACGATTCCCATATCAGCGCAGATGATGAACCGTTTGAGCCAGTGGGTGATGTTTCATAGAAAGGCCTTGTTTCAACGTGGCGTTCCCAATCCAGAGCGGTTGTTGTTCTTGAAGTATGATAAGCGATTACCACATGCGGGTGGTATCAATAAGACTTACCAGCAGATTCAGTATTCACTGGGGTATGAACCAATTTTTAGCACCCATACGCTGCGGCATACCTTAGCTTCGATTTTGATTCGTGACCAGAAAGTGAGTGTGGCGTACATCTCAAAGTTTCTTGGTCATAGCTCGGAGTTGGTAACGCGGAAGTATTATCTTGGTCTGATTCCAGAAGCAGTTGAGGAGGAGCGGGATAAGGCGGTGGAGGTGATTGAGAATATATAGGGTGGTAACAAAAAAAGAGCAGAACGAATGTCTGTTCTTTTTTTTTTGTGAATAATTGAATCGTAGAAGGTATAATTGAGAGTATATAGTTGGTTAAGAATGGAGATGAATGGTAATTGGGTTTTGATTTATCTGATATTTATCGTCAAACAGCACTTGTTTTTTAATAATAAGTATAAACCTGAATTATTCATACCTTTCAAAAAAGTCGTCAGTTTTCATGTTTTTCAAAAACTGACGGCTTTTGATCTTGC
>NZ_BAABMI010000106.1:0-3972 GCF_054785195.1 Secundilactobacillus muriivasis
CGTTTTTTGCCCATTCCTAGCTCGTAGGCCCGCCACTGCGTTCCAGCCTCGCATAGCGCCGGAGCCTCCCGCGGCATCCTTCCACAATTCAAAACCAGAATCACTTCACAAACTAAACATGCTTACGCTGGACACATGCGTAAGCAGAAGCCTCAGGAATGGTTAAGATATAACCGGGTTTTAGCCGAGTCTCTCGCATTAATCTGCCAAATAGGTTAAAATGACAGATGAGTTATTTTAAATTAAATGGTGAGTAGTCGTAATCCAAATCAAAGACAAACGGACGGGTTTGAAACGGTGGTTTTGGACCCGTCTTTGTTATGAGGTGAACTGATGATTAAAGGAACAGTTGAACGTTACAATGAATTAAACGGGTTTGGGTTTATTAAAAGCGCCGAAACCGGTGAATCGATTTTTGTGCACTATTCAGGGATCGAAATGGGCGGCTTTAAAAAACTGACGCCAGGTCAAAAGGTCGAATTTGTGATCGTTGAAGGTCAAAAAGGGCCTCAGGCGGCTCGCGTTCGCTTAGACCGGGAAGCTGACGCACCGGCGACCGAGGACACTGCAGAATAGGGCAGATAGTTGCCTGGTTGGGTGACCTAAGTTAAAATAGGGTCAGTTAATGACCTAAAACTTGATATGAATGGATGATTAAGATGGATTTAACGGAAAAAGTGGTTGGTTCTGAGCAACTTTATGACGGTGCCATCATTAATTTGGAACGCCAAACTGTGATTTTACCTAATGGTGAACGGGCTCACCGCGAAATCGTGCACCACTCAGGTGCTGTTGGGGTGCTGGCCATCACCGCTGATAATAAGGTGATTTTGGTCAAACAGTGGCGTGCACCGGTTGAAAAAGCAACGCTGGAGATTCCAGCCGGTAAATTAGATGAACGCGATGCCGATGATCCAAGTCACACGGCAAACCGGGAGTTAAATGAAGAAATCCGGCTTCACGCAACCCAATTGAAACGCATCACCGGATTTTATTCATCGGTTGGGTTTTCAGACGAATACATGACGTTGTATCTGGCAACTGGACTCGTGCCGGTTGATAAAGAATTACCACGTGATTTCGGCGAAAACCTTAACGTGCAAGCCTACGACCTTGAAACGTTGAAGGCGATGATTGCTGCTGGTGAGATTGAAGACGCCAAAACCATCATGGCAATTTGGTACTTTGAACTGATGCAATTACAAAAGTAGGTGTAAACGATGGCGAATCGACAAGAAAATGATCATTCGGATAACGCGACCGACTCGTCATTGAGTCGGTCAGCTTACCGCGCGCAACAGCGCCGAGCGCAAGACGATTTCGAAAAACGGGATCGGGAACGATTACGAGCAGAAACCCGCTACGCAAAACAGCACGATACAACGGATGTTGCCGGTACGGCGACTGAAGCGAAGATTGATCGGCTAAAACACCGCCTGAATTTGGCTATTTTAGGGCTGAGTGTGGGCATTGTCATCGTTTTTCTCGTGTTATTTTTCGTTGAATTTTAAACTAAACCAAGTGAGGATATTATTATGAAATACGGCATTTTATGCGCCATGGATGAAGAAATTGCGACGTTAAAAGCAGCGTTAACTGACGAACACGTTGTGAACGTTTCAGGAATCGATTTTTATGAAGGCACCATTAGCGGCCAAGACGTTGTGTTGGTTCGTTCTGGAATCGGTAAAGTTGAAGCGGGGCTAACGACTGCACTGCTGATTACCCAATTTAAGGTTTCCGTTGTGATCAACTCTGGCTCTGCTGGTGGGATCGGTGAGGGTCTCCATGTAGGTGACGTGGTATTGTCAACGCAAACCGCTTACCATGACGTTGATGCCCAAGCCTTCGATTACGCATACGGTCAATTACCTGGCCAACCAGCCCGGTTTGATGCTAACCAAAGTTGGATCGATCGATTGGAAAAAGCTGCTAAGAAGACCGGTTTAACCGTTCGTAAGGGCTTAATTGTCACTGGCGATCAATTTATTGCCAGTCGTGAAGCCATCGACAACATTTTGGCCCACTTCCCAGATGCGCTTTCAAGTGAAATGGAAGGCGCCGCGGTTGGTCAAGTGGCTCACCAGTTTGAAACCCCATACGTCGTCGTTCGGGCGATGTCAGACGTTGGTGATGAAAACGCCGGCGTTAGTTTTGATCAGTTTATTATTGAGGCAGGTAAGCGCTCGGCTCAGATGTTGTTAGCACTGTTTGCTGAGTAGCGTTTAAAGGAGATTCAGAGTAGTGAAGGAAATTTATTTAGATAACGCCGCCACAACGCCAATTTCGAGTGAAGTATTGGCTGAGATGACGGATAAGCTTCAAAACGTTTATGGCAATGCGTCGACCCTGTATGGGCTTGGGCGAGAGGCCCACACCATTTTGGAAAATAGCCGGCACGTGATTGCCCAGAGTTTAAATGCGGATGATGACGAGATCATCTTTACGAGTGGTGGGACTGAAAGTGATAACACCGCGGTGATTCAAACGGCATTTACCCGAGAAAAACTTGGCAAGCACATTATTACGACCGCCATCGAGCACGAGGCCATCTTAAAGCCACTGCACTTCTTAGAGGAGCACGGGTTTGAGGTGACTTACTTACCCGTTGATGAGGCTGGTCAGATCAGCTTGGATGACTTTAAGGCAGCCTTGCGTGATGATACGATTCTGGTGACCATCATGACCGGGAATAACGAGGTTGGCTCTCACATGCCGATTCACGAAATTGGCGAGATTTTGAAGGACCATCAAGCGTGGTTCCATACGGATGCCGTACAGGCTTACGGTTTATTGGATATTGACGTTAAGCGCGACCACATCGACATGCTGTCAACGTCTGCCCACAAGATCAACGGACCTAAGATGGTTGGTTTCTTGTACCGGCGCACGGGCGTTAACTTCCCAAGTTACCTTAAGGGTGGCGACCAAGAAGAGAAACGACGTGCCGGCACTGAAAACATTCCTGGAATTGCGGGCTTCGCTGCGGCGGTTAGCACCATCACGGCCGAAGAAAAGGCCCACCGTCAGGAAAAATACTTTGGGTTTAAACAACAGATCATCGATGGTTTAACTACTGCCGGGGTCGACTTCGAACTCAACGGGACGTTGTCAAAAGATAACCTCCAACACGTCATGAACATTTGGATCAAAGGTATTTCAACTTACGTCATGCAAACTAACCTGGACTTGGCTGGCATCGCTGTTTCCGGTGGTTCGGCATGTACGGCGGGCTCAATCGAACCGTCTCACGTGTTGACGGCAATGTTTGGTGAAGAGAGTCCTCGAATTTCAGAGTCGATTCGAATCAGCTTTGGTCGTTACACGACTGAGGATGACATTAACGCGTTAGTAACGAATATTGCTAAAATTGTCGCGCGAGTTCAAGCGCGAAGTGAGGTGTAACCACATGGCATTTGAAGCAACTGTGACACTCACTGGTGATACCACCAGTTATCAAATTAATCCGAACATCAAGAAGTTTGCGTTAAAGGACGTGGGGTTCCAAGAAACCAAAGTCGGCAACTTTGTGCTGAAGCGGTCATTGGATCCTAACTCACCGTATAACGCAACCGTCGAACTTAAAGTGATGGTCAACAAGGACCTGACCGGGTTTAAGTTAGCAACTTTAACGGGTAACGGGATGCGCGATGTTAACATCTTCAAGATGGCCAAAAAGGATGACTTTTTGGAACAATTCCACTATATTATGGGCACGTTAGCTGAACGTGAGATCATTAATCCGGTGGACTAATATTATTAGGCAAGTGATGGCGTTAGCTGTTGCTTGCTTTTTTTGTGCTGTCGTTTGTGTCCAACATAGGCGTGTTTAGTTTGTGAAGTTTGGCTACTTTGGTGCGTTAATCATGGTTGACATCGTGGGCACAGCCGGTCTGTCTGAAAATTTGGGCGCTGGAACGCCATGGGCACGATTCTGAGCCGGAAGCCCGCGTCTCAGAATACGGCCTTTTA
>NZ_BAABMI010000107.1:0-3286 GCF_054785195.1 Secundilactobacillus muriivasis
TGAGCGGGAGCTCCCGCTCAAACTCACCCCGCACTCGCCGTGAGGCAGGAAAGCAAAGTTTAGGAAACTTTGGCTTTCAGCCAATTCAGTGTCTGGGTTTGGTTAGTCAATCAACTCCTTAAAGCCTCAAAAAGGGACTAACTGCTAAAGCAGTAAGTCCCTTTAATTCGATTTACCGTTGACTGACGGCCATTAAACAGCTCCAATACTCATCAGCGGTTAAATTAAAGCCATAGACCAAATTCAAAGGCTTGGACCATCTAATTCATCATGTTGTCCCTCTGAACGCTCTTGTGGCCTCTGAGGGGCTTTTTTAGACGGTTCTTTTAGTCCAGCTCGCTCTAGCCACTCATTTGGTAAGCCAACACCTAATTTGCGCTGTAAGAACCGGTCAACGCTCCGAACAATCCCTTGTAACGTATCCACTAATTTTTGGAGCTTCTCATTTTTCTTGCTTAAATCATAATTATTGTCTTTAACTTCAAGCAGTTGATAATTTAGGCTTTGATTATCAAGTTTTAAACGGTTCTGTTGTTGATTATAAATATCACTGACAGCTGCTCGAGATTCTAAGTCATGAAGATCACTTTTTCTAACAACCACTTTATCCTTGCTTAAAAAAGTAGTTTTGCTCTCAATTTCCTGCTGATCACGAGGTTTAAGTTCAGCAAGGCGTTTTCTGGCATCTTCAAGTTCAGCTTGTATTTCTTGTTTTTGAAGCGTCGCCTTTTTCAAATCTTCCCGCATAGCTTTATATTCTGGCACCGTTAAACTTTTACGTTCCGATTCTTGAACCCCACGTTGAATATTAAAACCATGCTGTTGCAAATAAGTCGGTAATTGATCTTGAATATCTCGCAAAGCCGTGCGATTAAATACTCGCTTAGCAGACAACTTATGTTCATCATCAAAGGGCACAATTCCCATATGCATATGTGGCGTACTCTCATCAAGATGAACAATTGCATAACGAATATTTTCTTCACCAAATTTTTCAGCAAAATAATTCTTCGCCGTTTCAAAATATTTGCGGGTATCAGCCGCCGTCAAATCGGCAAAGAAATTACTATCGCTCGAAATAATCCATTCATTGACTAAAACGGCATCTTTTCTTACCGCTCGCTGACTGGTTTTATGCTCGTTAATATAATCCTCAATATCCGTTTTGAAATGGTTAGTCCGACCAGCAACTAAATCATAATTTAAGCCAGAACGGTCAACGTCAATATCAGTATTTTTGTGATGTTGCGTTCGGCGTTGATCATGATTACCCAAGCCAACTAAATTATCAGCTTTTAATTTCTGCATATTAGCCACTAAATAACTCATTTCACCACTCCATTCCCAAACAGATAAATTTGGTTAGAGCATAGCACAGAATTCGGAAAACCTCCATGCAAGGTATAGCCCAATATACTTTACCTTGTAAAGTTTGGGCTCTGCGAGGCCGTTTTTGCCGTTGGCAAAAAAATAATCAAAGGTCGCTCTCGCTCCCAATGATTATCAAAGATTATTTTTTGTATTCCTCATTGTTTTTCATAATAGATATCTAGTTTAAGCAAGTTATCTTCTTCAGTGTCGTCCTTACTAGAACGGACATACTTAACATGATCGTCATTGACAGGCACTAATTCAGGATGCAAGCCAGCATCATCATCAACTTCAATTACATAACGCTTTTCATTAAGCCACTTGTTAATAGTCTCTTTGTGATACCAGCCATTAACTCCCTCACTAGAAGTCGAAAATAAATGAATTCGAACAATAGTTTCCAAACGCTTTTCGTCCCCACGATTAAAGCTTATCTTATCAGCATAAATCATAAAAGAGTTCCCCTCACCAGACAAATGATTTCCTGTCTTTATATATAATATAGCACTCATTCAAATAAAGTAATTTTTACGCTGATAGTCCCACTTAGCAACAATCTCGCGTACCACTTGGTCAACCTTTTGATCATCACCATTCGTATTAATTAGATCACCATTTTCAACGTCTTCTAATTGCAACTGCTTACGAATTTCTTTCAGCAAACCACCATAACTAATTTGGCGGGAACCCGCCAAAGCTTGTTCTAAATCGTCAATCACTTGTAAGTCTTGTTCTTGATTATTAGTCAAAATATCTTTAGATTTCACTTGATATTTAGCCGTCTCTTGCGCACTAGCCAATAAAGAATTTTTATGGCGATTCACATTCGGTTTAACTGCCTCAACATTCACAACCGGCACATAAGCTAATTTCATCGCTCGTTGCCAATATCTAGTCCATTCTGCTTGTGAAATATAATTATCAGTTCCTGTAAAATAACTCGATTTCATAAAAAGCAAAACATGCATATGGTGGTGATACATCAGCTGATCCGCTTCGTGATTAATGGTAACCTCAGTTGAACGTACATAACCCAACAAATTTTTAGCCACTTTTTTATACTGAAAGATCTTTGCAATGGCTCGTCCCATCTGCCGTAATTCACTCTTCAACAAATCCCCTGTAGTATTCTTTACCGTCAACGTTAAAAACAAGAACCGACCCGTTTTTCGCTGTTTAACTGCTTCTGTCAAAATTTGAGTTAACTGGTTAGATTGTTTCATTGACCGCCGCCAATTACATAACGGACACAAACGGGAATGGCAAAACCAAGTCTGAGCCAATTTTTTGTGACCATTTTTATCTTCCACAAAACGTAATACTTCACCACACTCTTTAACTCGATGGGCTTTCTTGTAGTGCAACATTTGTAAATAATCACCATACTGTAAATTCTCTAACTTATGTTCTCGCCATGGTCGTACTTTTCCCGACTGCGATCGATCAACTAAAACTTTTCTATCAGCCAAACTAAAAAGCTCCTCTCATCCAACCACGTGAGAAGAGCTAATCTTTTATGTATTTACTAAAACTAAGGGCTTGACGCTTACTAACTCAAGCTTTAAACTATGTTTAGTAAATACGAATATTCAAGATTAACTCACGTGTTCCGGGTCGCCAAACTAGGAATTCTCACGTGGGTTTTTTCTTTATTCATTTTATAAACTCATAATACGCCTAAGCCCAGTTGTGTCAAGGGTTTATCCCGGTTTTTTAAAATGACGTTGTTTCTAATAGTATCAAGATAAGAAGAAACTGGTCAAAATCGACCAGTTTCTAAGCCCTCGGGCGCTGACGCCCCGAACCCAGTCCAAGCTGTTCCAGCTTGACCGCCTAAATGAGCGGGAGCTCCCGCTCAAACTCACCCCGCACTCGCCGTGAGGCAGGAAAGCAAAGTTTAGGAAACTTTGGCTTT
>NZ_BAABMI010000108.1:0-3068 GCF_054785195.1 Secundilactobacillus muriivasis
TCAATAATTCTTTCTGTTCATCTTCACTTAATTCAACTGGTAAAGCCACGTTAAACTCTTTTGCATAGCGTGAATTTACTCTACGATCTTTTCTTTCGACTTCATTCCATAATTTCTCTCTATCACTCGCCCATTCTGGCGCATTCTTTGGTGTTAAAATAAAGCTTTCCGGCATGACTGACCGAGCATAAAAATAGCTTCTACCTTCTTTTTGATCGAATAACTTTTCACCACTTCGATAACTTGCTCCAGCAATTGCGCTTCTTCCTTTTCCAGCACTAATATTTTGAAAACTCATGTGAAAAATTGCCATGCTGATCGCCACCTTTCTTTGGGTTTATGGGTTTGCTTTTGTTGTCGCCAACGGCGACTTCTGATACAAGGGTTTAGCACAATAACACAACCAACTTTAGTTGTTGTGTGTAAGTGCGCATTGACCTCGTTTCACTCGGTCTGCTGATTCTCCTGAATTTACTTTTAGTGTATGCCTTCCGCTTCGCTATTTCAACTTTTATACTTTGACTTAACGTTTCCTATATGATATAGTTTCGGTGATTATTTCTAATATGATTGGAGGGATCGTTATGTCTCAAAGTAACTTAGAAAAACAAGAAGCTAAATTAAAAGCCCTTAATCAAAAAATTAAGGACGAAAAAAATAAGATTGAACAACGGCTAGGTAAACAAATCATCAGTCAAGCCAATTTAGATTATGCTAATTTGTCTAACGATCAGATTAAGCTTTTAGCTAAGCAATTTTCTGAATTTTTAAAGGTAAAGTCCGTAGATCATTAGCCATACGAGATGGGAAAATTCCATGTCTAATCAATATGAAAAACTAGTCGAGCAGCAAGCGCGTTTAAAACAAAAAATTGAGCGGGAAGATTTTAAATTACGGCAATCTAAATACTATGAAAGCCGACAAGACCGCAAAGCACGTTCTCGCCGATTAATTCAAAAAGGGGCTTTGCTAGAAAAATACTTTCAAGCTGATAACCTCTCGGTTGAACAAACCGAAGAACTTTTAAAAACATTTGCTGACTATGTTAACGCCCATAAACCGGATAAATTAAAAAACGATCAACCTAATAACTAGGCCGATCGTTTTTATTTTCAGGATTGTTTTTTGGCTTAATTTCTGGGTTTTGATCCGCAAAATCTTTTAATTGTTCTTGGATTCTTTTAACAATTTCGTCTTCAACTGATTTAAGCTCTAAGTTTGCTCTAATTTGTAATCCTTGAATGCCATTGTCATATGTCCACCGTTTAATTTTAGCCATGTCATTAGTTCGATAATAATTGGCAATTAGTTCGTTCCATTGATCCCACTTATCTAACGGCACATTGATTAAGCCTGCACCACCGTCAATCATAATTTTATTAGCACTTAAAGTCGCCGTCCTTTTGTTCCCGTCCCAAAAGATTTGTTGGCGCATATTATGATACATAACAGTCAATGCTTTATCAGTGGTCGTTGTTTGCGGATCAGCCAAAATTTTTTGTAAAAAGGATTGTTCTTGTTTTTCGTTAATTAAGGGTGGTTCAAAAAAGTCTTCACTGCCTAAATCAACTCCTCCTTTTCCTTGCCGTAATTCTCCTGGTACTAAGGCGTCTTCCGCGGCCACAATCTTGTTAATTTGTTTTTCCATGGTTAACGTTAAGGAGGAATTTTGATCAGTGATATATTGCCACCCACGCTTTAAGTTAACAATTGTCAAAATATCTTCAACAGGAACGCCTGCCACACTCATGCCGTCCATAATGGTTTGTGTTTGCGGCAAAGTGGTATTTACGCCTTCAAAGCGGGCACTAGTGTGTACTAGCTTGGTAAAATTTGTTCGAGCAAACCGTTTGTTTTCTGCAACTGTAAATTGATACTTGTCCATATATGCTTGTGTCTTAGTCATATTTTGTGCCTCCTTTTCATTCCAACCACTGATTCTTTGACTCGTCCATGTTAAATCACGAAATGCTTTTCGTTGATAATTTTTTTCTTGCCGTTTATCTAAGAGGTAAGTGTGTAACGCGTCAAACAACTTGCGCTTATCAGGGTCTGGATTATGTGCCGCTTGTTCCCAAATGCCTTAAATATTGACTGTCCAGGGGTCAGCCAACAATTGCTCTATTTTTTCGACTTCTTTGCTTGGTTTGGTCATTTAAAAAACTCCTTTCCCATCTTTCTAGATTAGTTATCGCCTATTCAGCTATTTAAGGCGCCTATTTTAGCTTATAAACGGTTCTAAATCGGTTTTAATATAATTATGTGCCGAACACTTAAAACGGCTTAGATGAGCTTATATGCCGTTTAATTCTAAAAGCGCTCATTGTCAGCGTTTTGCTCTTCGGAGTGTTTGGCCGCGTATTCTCTAGCCGCTTGTTTATTCCACCAAACACCAAATAGATTTTGCATGGTGCCGTACAGGTAGTTTTCCACGTTCTTGATGTGCTTCTCATTGCTTCTTAGGGCGTTAAAGTAACGTCTCAAGGCTTTAGTCATTAAAAATTTAAGTTCTTCGTCGTCCAGTGGGATTATGACGCCAATATCTTTATGATCCTTCTCAACTCGGTACTTAGCATTTAAGATAATACCAACGAAGCGACGCATCTGTTGCGGGGTACGGCACCAAAAACTAAGCAGTATTCATCATGTTACAGCACCCAAGTAAAAGCTACGAAGATAAAAACATTCATCCTCAAAATATGTAACCTAGAAAAAAGGCCTCCAGTGTTAAACCGGGAGCCTTTTTTAGTATACCAATTTCTAATTCACATAAGGCGGCTTATCCCAAGTAACCCACATTCACCGCGGTACTTCCACATTCCGTTATTTTTCGATTGTGAACTTATCCAAAAAAGAAGTGGTATAGGTCGCAGATTGGCTTTAATTGGGGAAAATGAGTTTGTGAAATTCACTGAAATTACGTCTAGGCCATTCCCTTGAAGTCAACTGTCTCATTCTTTGTATTAACCAAAAACTTACCGACATTCCCCTGATACTTCACTGATACTTTAAATGAATACTTGTAATTTACCCGAGTGTATCGAATACTACTAATTCTTCCCTGATAC
>NZ_BAABMI010000109.1:0-2476 GCF_054785195.1 Secundilactobacillus muriivasis
AGCAAGATCAAAAGCCGTCAGTTTTTGAAAAACATGAAAACTGACGACTTTTTTGGAAGGTATGAATAATTCAGGATTTGATTTTGTGTATACTGTTTATGCTTGATGAGTTACATAAATATATGTTTGGAGGAATTACACATGCAAGCAAGTTTAAAGAAATCTCTTTATGTTGGCTTAGCTGCATTGTCATTCGTTGCCGCTGCCGGCGCAGCATCAACGACTGCATCTGCTAAGACCTATGCTAAGGTTACGTCAAACACTACTTTGACTACCGCAGCTAACACTCGTAACGTTAACTTAACCGGTACTAACGCTTTATATTCTAAGGCTGGTACTTTGAAGGGTGCCCAAGTTGTAGCTACTACTACTACTGCTAAGGCTTTGAACGCTTCAACTACTGGTAAGGCTAACTTCCGTGCTTACCGTGTTGCTACTACTAACCGCGGCTCAGTTTACTACAAGGTTGTTTCATTTGACAAGCAATACCGTGGCTGGATCTACGGCGGCAAGTCAACCTCAGCCTTTGATGGTGGCGTAGCTGCATACGCAACTACTAAGGATGCTACTGCTCCTAAAGCTACTGACTCATACACTTTGTCAGCAACTACTAGCACTACTGCAAACACCTTGTTCTTCAAGGAACCTGCATACACTCAATACAAAGTAGGCCGTGCTACTGTTGACGGTAAGGTATTGGCAGCTACTGATGCATACAAAGATGCTAAGTTCACCTTTGGTGCAGCTAAGACGACTTCACGTGAAGGCGATCTTTACTACCAAATCGCTACTGTTAACGGTTCAAAGACTAACGGTTTAGTTGGTGCTTGGGTAAAGGCTTCTGATGTTAAGAACACTGCCCCAACTGCTACTGCTGATAACAGCGTAAAGATTGTTTACACTGATACTAAGGGTAACGCATTGTCGAGCTCATTTGATCAAACTTTCGTAACTACTGCTACTGGCACTAAAGCCGGACAAGCTGTTGGTGATGAATTTAAGAACGAAAATGGCCAAGACCTTGCTACCTTTGCACAAGCTAAGGTACCAGCTGGCTACAAGTTTGTACCATTTACTGGTGATGCAGCTAAGTTTGGCGGTACTAAGTACGTTGCAGTTACTGCTGCAGCTGCTTCTAAGGTAACCCTTACCATCGGTTCTGTTACTAGTGAAGTTAAGGATGCTGACGCATTGAGCGTTAACAAGACTTTGTCTGCTAGCGATGTAGCATTTAGTGCTACTGCATTATCTAACCTTTCAAATGCTTTGAAGGGTGATAAGACTGCTAACGTTACTTCTTCAGATGCTGTTTACACTGCATTAGCAGCAGCATTGAACAAGACCGCTGGTACTCAAACTTACACTACTAATGGCGGTACTAAGTATCACTACGAATTTACTATGGGTAACAAAGACAACTTTAACACTGTTAACCAATTAGCTAAATATGGTGATAACTTAACTGCGTTTGTTTCAGCCAAAGCCGTAGTTGATGCAGCACCTACTGCTCCAACCACTACTACTACTGACGTTTTTAACTAATAATTAAAAATTGTTGAAGTTGAAAAAGCACATCCTTTAGGATGTGCTTTTTCTGTATAAAGAATTATACCCCTTCGCCAAGTAACGTTGATATATAGTAAGCACGTAAGGTACGCACACTATAACCAGCCGTATTGAAATGAAAAACGGACTTCCTCATAATTGAGTTAGTCCGTTTTTGTGTTTTATGCGGTTGATAATTCCTGATCACATTAATAATTCCACGGTAAACAAGCCTCCAGTTGTGTTTCTTTTACGAAAGTCGGCAACTGTGGCATCGTTTTTAGTAAATACTCGATATAATTGCGGCGTTGATTCCGTTGGCTTCGGCGCCCTTGGAGTTAGTGGAGGACAGCCGGTTCTTTCGCCCGATAACGTAGCCTTTTCATGTTACGTTCCGATGTATTATGGGTGAAGTCTAACTCGCTAAAGTTGGAGCCGTTTGTTGGCCAATTGCGTACGTGATGGCCTTGTTTAATCGACTATTGGCATATGTCTGAGTTGATTTACACCAAATCCAGAAAATGTCGATTAATGTTTTCAACTTTTCTTGGCGTAATTTAAGACACTCTTCGCTATTTAATGATTGCCCTTCACGTTCCAGATTAAACGTTTTTGTAAGTAGCCTTAATCCTTGAGAAGCTTTAAAATGTTTTGGATCAGCGTTAGCATCATCAAAAAAACTTGCGTTGAATATGTCCATAGCAGCCACAACGAGTAATTGAATCACAACTTTATTTTATAAGTAAGCGCACTCTAACCAGACGTCTATCGTGCACACACATATTTGACGGTAATTTTTATTTTTATGCTCAAAATATTTAATGAAATCAAGTGAAAATTAAAAATTACCTTTTTCCTGAATTATTCACCAGAAACTCCAAAATCCCCATCAAACACATGATTCAAGTGCTTGATGGGAATTTTACGTTTT
>NZ_BAABMI010000110.1:0-1786 GCF_054785195.1 Secundilactobacillus muriivasis
AAGCATCATTTATTTAAGTTAGATACATATTATATGTACGAAGGCATTTCATTTACACAAGATTCTTGACGCTACCTGATTTCGATAATTCATTAAAGCTTTTCTCTTCAATTTTTGATGGAGGTAACCGTACCTTGCTCAAAAAATCTTTAACTATTGGATTTTTGATAATTTTAGAATGAGCTGTTCTACTGGCATGCTCGTCTCTCTTTCTCCCATTACGTGCGGTATATGCCATATCATTCTCCTATTTTGTGAATTTATCTATTTGAGTTGGAATCACGAAAGAATTAGATAATGTTTTAATTCGTGCAAACCCTTTATCTAAGTTATTACTGTACCGAATCAATGCATCTGTAAAGTCTCCAAAGTCATAATATTTTTTTAATTCTCTCGTTTCATCTGAATTATTTAGATGTGATATAAACCAATTTTGTGTATTTTTTAAAATATTATTACTAATAGAACTTACTTCTTGAGTCGCATACACTATTCCTAATCTTAATTTAGCTCCTTCTTTCGCTAACCTATTATATATATTAGTTAAATCCTTTTCATTTTGTTTTGGAAAAAGATTATGCGCTTCCTCAAAATAAAATTGTATAAAATTATGTCTTTCCGCTTCATTCCGAGTAAATAATTTCATTGAATTTTCGAAAATTTTCGTACATATCCGCTTAGCGTTCTTACTCTGTACCTCTGGATCTCCTTGAGATAAATCTAAAATAATAATTTTTCCTTCTCTCAATAAATCTACAATATCGTCCTCAAATGAAGTTTCTGTTGTTTTTGTATGAAACTTACGTAGTGGTTCTATTTTTTTATAACCACTATATGATGTAGACGATCCCTTCCCAGGCTTTTTTTTGAGTAATACCGTCAGTACACTCTGTAAATCTCCGTCTAAATTATTAGCGTATTTCTCATCTTCCCACGCTGCCTTAAACCATGTATAGGCATCACTTAGCTTGACTCCTTTTTCAGGATTAATATTAGTAACACTATTAATTTCAGCTTTTCCTTTAAATTTAACGGTTAATTCAGCATCATGTTCAAATCCAGCCTTATCCAACACACATTCATATGCAGCTTTTATTCTTTCAAGTGTTGTTGCCCTCCCATGATTATTATCCTGTCTTAAATCTTTAATTACGTCATCGTTAACTAAAGTAATCTCTAAAAAAGCACCAAAGTAATCAGATGTTGTAGTATCGTCAAAATTAGATTTGATGTATTCAAATCCTCCAAGAATATTATGAAAGAAATTAATTTTCATTTCTCTAAATCCTGGCTTATAGTCCAAACTATACCGTACCACTTCGTCTGAGAATTTCTGGTAGATTGAAGTATTATCTTGCTGATTATCATTAGCATATTCACCATTCATATCAAAAATTATTTGGCCAACTTTTTTTAATCCTAATTTACTAGTTACATGCTCATTATTATCCTTGATTTTTTTATTAATTAGCACCGTTTCCTCAATTATTTTTTTCACTGTGTTCGACTTTCCAGTTCTAGTCATTCCAAACAATGCCGTTCGCTTTCCGACTAAATCTAGTGGGTCAATCCTTACATCAACATTTTGATTTCTACTCTGATATCTCATTGTAGAACTAAATCTGGCTTTTCCAATTTTCACTGTATTTTGTTCACTTTCAGAAAAGTTAATAATTCTATCTAAAACATCATCTGTTGGTTTATATATCTTATCCTGAATTATTCACCAGAAACTCCAAAATCCCCATCAAACACATGATTCAAGTGCTTGATGGGAATTTTACGT
>NZ_BAABMI010000111.1:0-1543 GCF_054785195.1 Secundilactobacillus muriivasis
TGTCATAATCCTTTTATGGTTGTCAGATGAAATAACATATTTCGTTTGATAATGACAACCATAGGAGGTTTTTTGTATGTCTAGATCTAGATTCACAGCCTCAGAGAAACTGGCCTTATTAGAAAGTTATCAGCAGTCAGGTATGTCTCGAAGAGGGTTTGCCAAAGAACATGGCATTGTGCCAAGGACCTTGAAACGGTGGGCTGATCTATATGAACGTGATGGCCTTAGCGGCCTT
The DNA here is from genome assembly GCF_054785195.1 of Secundilactobacillus muriivasis. Lineage (NCBI taxonomy): Bacteria > Bacillati > Bacillota > Bacilli > Lactobacillales > Lactobacillaceae > Secundilactobacillus > Secundilactobacillus muriivasis. The sequence continues at coordinate 239 of NZ_BAABMI010000111.1, forward strand.
GAGGAGGTTCAACAAAACCAACATTATTCAAAGCAGTTTAAATTATCAGTGATTCAGGCATACTTAGCTGGTGAAGGCACTACCGATGAATTGACAACCAAATTTGGATTACGTAATGACGGCCTACTGCACTATTGGCTTTTAAAGTATAATGAGGACAAAACTGTAGCGGCATCGCCGTCTAGAAAGCAGGTCCTCCTTATGAGTCGCAAGACAACCTTTGAAGAACGCATTGAAATTGTTGAATACGTCACCAAAGATGATCACAGTTACACTCAAGCTGCCGAACATTTTCACGTGTCCTATCAGCAAGCCCGCTCATGGGTTATCAAAGCCCAAAAAGGTGGCTACGAAGCCCTAGTAGATAATCGCGGCCATCATAAGGATCAAGCTGAATTAACCGAGACTGATAAACTAAAACTAAGAGTACGTCAACTAGAATCGCAGCTCAAAGATCAAGCACTAGTGGCAGCATACGTAAAAAAATTACATGAACTTCAGCACAAGGGGTGAATCAACAGCATCGACTGGCCTATCAAGCAATTAAGGAAGTCAGTCAAGGCAATCGTGGTGCCGTATCCACGTTATTGGCCGTACTCGGCATTAGTCGACAGGCTTATTATAAAGGGCTTAAACGCCAAGAAACGAACTGGGAACGGCAAGATAAGTTTCTTCAGGAACGGGTGCAATACTGGTTTGATTTTCATCATCAGGGGATTGGTGCTGGCAACTTACTGGTCAATCTTCAGCATGACGAACTGATTAATTTTCGGGTAACACTAAAAATGGTACGTCGTGTCATGCGGGTGTTAGAAATTCGGTGTCAGGTTCGCATGAAGCGCCGTGATCGCGCCAAACAACATGAACTGCATATTCAGGACAATGTCCTCAAGCAAAAATTCGAGGTTAATGCCCCTAATGAAGTGTGGCTGTCAGACTCAACAGAGTTAACCTATGGGGTCAATGGTGAGTGTAAGGTACGCTTAAGCGGCGTTTTGGATCTCTATGGCCGCCGACTACTATCATATAACCTTAGTGATACTGAAACCGCGGAGGCTGAAGTAGAGGTTTTCGAGCGAGCATTCACCGCTGCAGGTGACGTGCATCCGATGGTTCATACGGACCGAGGCTCTGCCTTTACTTCGGGGGCTTTCAATAACTATCTGGGGCAACATGAAGTTGAACGGAGTATGTCTCGTCCAGGAATGCCTTACGACAACGCACCAATGGAGCGTTGGTGGAATGAGTTTAAATTACGGTGGATGGAACGACACCCAATGCCTAAGACCTACGAAGAACTCGTGA
>NZ_BAABMI010000112.1:0-1224 GCF_054785195.1 Secundilactobacillus muriivasis
AAAACGTAAAATCCCCATCAAGCACTTGAATCATGTGTTTGATGGGGATTTTGGAGTTTCTGGTGAATAATTCAGGTTAAGAGATAATTATTAATTCTGACTCCGGTCCTGCCATAATCGATAAAGTTGCTTGGACATGACTGGCGTCTGCTTCACCATCTGCTGGGCAATCACGGACGTCTGGTACTGATGCTGAATCCAAGTGCTTGGAAATAACGTGATAACGTTTAATAGTAGAAAAATTAATAAGTAGCGCACCAAAAAACTAGTTGCTGCCCCCAACAGCGCATTCGTCAAATGAACCACTGGTAATTTCGTAATCATATTTAAATCCTTGCCAATGTGGCGAATAATGCCATACGTCACACTAAATAGCGCAAAAAAGATTGTTCCCGTCAGCGCGCGAGGCACCGTAAAGAACTGACTCCCGGTACCAATCTTAGCCGTATACAGCGAGTAAGCGACATCCGCCAGTTTATTGGCAAATAACATCGCAATAACCCATGCTAAGACATAGGCGACTAAATGGATAAATACCGCCACAAACCCGCTGTGGTACCCCTGAATTAGTCCTAGCGCGAGGATGATAATAATAAGCCACGTAAAAATCATGCGAACCGTCCTTTACTCACTTAATTAAAAAACCGCCCTCCCTAAGTTTTTCAACTCAACGAGAACGGTTCAATTGTTCAATGATTGGGTATACTGGGCTCGAACCAGTAAATTACGGATTCAGAGTCCGCTGCCTTACCAATTTGGCGAATACCCAATAAGCTATCCGACAATTAATAAGTTTACCGGCTTGGTAAAAAAATGTCAATAACTAATCCCAAATTCGGGACAAAATGCCCATCGTATTCAATTTACGTGAATATTCCCCGCAAGAACATTGACTTTTGAGCAAAAATCGTGTAAATTTATATATTGTGTTAAGCAACTAAATAGGTGTCATTGATAACCTTGCCCGCTGGTCAAATTGGTTAAGACGTCGCCCTCTCAAGGCGGAGTTACGGGTTCGATCCCCGTGCGGGTGATAATAATGGTTCAAATCGTTGATATATCAGCGATTTGAACCTTTTTTGTTGCCATTTCGAATTTTACTCAAAACAACCTATTAAAAATCTGAATACGGTTCTTTTACCGTCGTTTGTGTCCAGCGTAAGCGTGTTTAGTTTGTGAAATGATTCTGGGTTTAGATAGTGGGAGGATGCCGCGGGAGGCTCC
>NZ_BAABMI010000113.1:0-1113 GCF_054785195.1 Secundilactobacillus muriivasis
ACATTTGATATCACCGAAGTGATATACCCTGCACATTTGTGAAACAAAACTTTGTTCAGTTTTCAAAGGTCTACCAAACTAATTCTTTTTTGAATCAGCTCTTAAATTGTATCGAATCTCTTATAAGTTGTCAACCAGAACTTTTTAAAATCAACGTTTCAAGCAGTTCGTTATCGGTTGAAGCAACTTTATAAATATATCATCTCAAGCAATTGATGTCAACAATGAATTTTTCAAATTCTTGGTGATCATCGCTGATGCGCTCGCGACAACAGAAATAACTATACCAAGATATCACTACTTGGTCAACGCTTTTTTGAAAATAAATCCAACTTTTTTCAAATACTGCTAGTTTTTAGTGTTATATGCAACTATAACGCTCATTTGCAGCTGTTTTATCTCCATATGATCACGTATCCAATCAATTTTCAATCCGCTTAATTCAATTTTAAAGTCATCGCTCCTCAACGATTAAGGTCATGCTGTATCTTATATCAGCCATTTTCAGATAACTAGCCTTGATCATTTTTCCTAACACACTGATAACTGCTCAATTTCAGGATTAACTTTTTGATCTTCACAGTATCGTGATGTATTTTCCAATTTTGACCACAGTTTATCAACGACTCATTAAACCAGTCACTCACACTTCTGCATCTTAAACCCACTCGATTAGTTCGAATCATTAAGACAGGTTGTTACTATCCTACTTTGGTAGCTTAAATGATGCGATGATCGTTAGCGTTGATTGGCAATTTATTTCTCAATTCCCTTTTCGATGCCATTGTTATATCTGGGTACACAAATAGGACACTACACCATTTCGTGTTCACCGTTCCGACCAAAGAAAAGAGAAATGGAATGCGTGTAATGTCCCTTACTGATAGTCTAGTCTATCCGATTATTCCTTGAAATTACAGACCTAAATGTTATTTACCAGGATAACCACACAATCAGAGCGGTAATTTTAACGATAAAAGCGTTCGCTACCTGACGAAGAATTGATTAAATCAGCCTTTATTGCATCAAAAAAGCTGTTGATCTTAACGATCAACGACTTGGTTTGCGTGGCAACGTCCTACCCTTGCAGGGGGCGATCCCCCAACTACTCTC
>NZ_BAABMI010000114.1:0-720 GCF_054785195.1 Secundilactobacillus muriivasis
TAAGCAAGATCAAAAGCCGTCAGTTTTTGAAAAACATGAAAACTGACGACTTTTTTGGAAGGTATGAATAATTCAGGGTAATATGATGTCGGAGCATACTCTTTATTAGTATCATTTGTCGGTTTTATGTTCTGATTAATATATTTATTAGTTAAAAAAATTACTCTTTTATCATCTAATTTATTCATAATAAGCTGTGCATGGTCGACAAATGGTCCGCTTTTCTCAACACCAACGAGGTTAATTATTTTACGTTGTTCTGCTTCATATACTATTAATTCTCTAAAAAATTTATGCATATTCGCAGTCTGCCCAAAAAATCCTAACGGGCCATCTTTTACAAATAACGTATTCTTTAACAAATCTGCCTGTTGTTCCAAAATATCTCTTATTAACGAAAGCAACATAAAATGTTCTAATACATTAGTTATATACCCCATCGTACCTATTGCACCCTGCTCATTGTCAACAATTTCAAAAAGACGGAAAACATCCGTTAAGTATATGACTTCGCCACACTTGCTACACTTAACAGTATAATTTTTTCTTAAAACGTCTTCCTTAAGGGGAATATTGATGTTATCACATTCTGGATTAGGACAACTTGATAACACATAGTTATTATCATTTTCATTTCTATCACCCTGAATTATTCACCAGAAACTCCAAAATCCCCATCAAACACATGATTCAAGTGCTTGATGGGGATTTTACGTTTTC
>NZ_BAABMI010000115.1:0-699 GCF_054785195.1 Secundilactobacillus muriivasis
AAATTCACGCTATGCAAAAGAGTTTAACGTGGCTTTACCAGTTGAATTAAGTGAAGATGAACAGAAAGAATTATTGACAAAATATGTACAAGAAAATTTTGTTGATGAGGGTATGGTTGCCGACGTAGCAATTCATAGAGATCACCCAGATAATCCGCACGCTCATGTTATGCTAACTAATCGTCCATTTAATCCAGACGGAACATGGGGATTGAAAAGTAAAAGAGAAAATATATTAGATGAAAATGGGAACAAGACTTATACAGGAAATAGTCGTTTTCCAAGATCAAGAAAGGTGTGGCTAGTTAATTGGGATAAAAAAGAAAAAATAACTGAATGGCGGCACAATTGGGCGGTTAGTGTCAATCAAGTTTTAGAGCAAAAAAATATTCCCGATCGGATCAGCGAAAAATCATTTATCGATGAGGGAATAGATGATACCCCAATGCAACATGAGGGAATCAATAGTAAGCGGCATGAAAGAAAAGAATTTAACCAACAAGTTAAGGACTATCGCAAGGCCAAAGCCAGTTATAAAAATAACCAAGAAAAAGTAATCAATAGAGGTCATTTAGATAGCCTAAGTAAACACTTCTCGTTTAATGAAAAACGGGTAGTTAAAGAGTTAAGCCATGAACTGAAAACTTATATCAGTTTGGAGAACTTAGATGATAAGCGGCGCATGCTATTTAATTGGAA
>NZ_BAABMI010000116.1:0-655 GCF_054785195.1 Secundilactobacillus muriivasis
GCTCTTTCGAAAGCCTACCCTGACTGTTTTCAGTCAAGTTCACTCTTTTCCAAAGCCTTCAACGACGAACATATTCGCTCTTTTCGAGTACATAAAACTCTATTTCCAAAACCCAACCAAACCGCCAAAATGAAGTTCACCGCTGCTTCCGTCCTTGCCTTCGCCGCTGGCGCTCTGGCCAACGCTTCCTTCGAGACCTCGGCCACCGCTGAGGTCGTCTATACCACCGAGGTCGTGACCGCCATCACCACCTACTGCCCTGAGCCGACCGAGATCGACCTCGGCACCACCACCATCACCGTCACCGAGGCCACCACCCTCACCATCGAGGACTGCCCCTGCACCATCAAGGTCCCCGTCACCACCGTCTCGGACGTCTTCTGCTCGGCCTGCCCTCCGTCGTCCTTCACCACCTCGTACGGCTCCGTCTTCCCGACCCCGGCCGAGCCCGAGCCCACCAGCGAGCCCGAGCCCGAGCCCGAGCCGACCACGGCCGAGCCCCCCGTCGTCACCGCTGGTGCCGGCAAGGCTGCTGCCCTCTCTGGCGGTGCTCTCGCCCTGGGTCTCGCTGCCGTCCTGCTCTAAGCGAGTTGCGCGTCGCCGACAAACACGACCCCCGAGGGATGTAAGGTCCGTGGACATTGACCTGGGCTCG
>NZ_BAABMI010000117.1:0-632 GCF_054785195.1 Secundilactobacillus muriivasis
GGAGGATTAGCTCAGTTGGGAGAGCGTCTGCCTTACAAGCAGAGGGTCACAGGTTCGAGCCCTGTATCCTCCATTGAGCCGTTAGCTCAGTTGGTAGAGCATCTGACTTTTAATCAGAGGGTCGACAGTTCGAGACTGTCACGGCTCATTATCCAGTACACCATGCGGGTGTGGCGGAACTGGCAGACGCGCTAGATTTAGGTTCTAGTGTCTTACGACGTGGGGGTTCGAGTCCCTTCACCCGCATTAATTGAATAACAATTTCACTTTCGCCGACTTAGCTCAGTTGGCAGAGCATCTCACTAGTAATGAGGAGGTCGGAGGTTCGAATCCTCTAGTCGGCATTTGTGCGGAAGTAGTTCAGTGGTAGAACATCACCTTGCCATGGTGGGGGTCGCGGGTTCGAATCCCGTCTTCCGCTTTTTATTAAGTAAAAAGCGTCTTTTCTTGCCGGGGTGGCGGAATTGGCAGACGCACAGGACTTAAAATCCTGCGGTTAGTGATAACCGTACCGGTTCGATCCCGGTCCTCGGCATTTACATTTTAATATTATTATGCACCCATAGCGCAACTGGATAGAGTGTCTGACTACGAATCAGAAGGTTGTAGGTTCGACTCCTACTGGGTGCATT
>NZ_BAABMI010000118.1:0-614 GCF_054785195.1 Secundilactobacillus muriivasis
ATGGAGGATACAGGGCTCGAACCTGTGACCCTCTGCTTGTAAGGCAGACGCTCTCCCAACTGAGCTAATCCTCCATAGTGCTCATAAAGGCAGGACCATTTAATGATCGACCTCTCGAAACAACTACTAAAGTTTATCATCTTATCAAATTGATGTCAACATCTTTTTTAATTAAGATGAATAGTTATGCAATTCGTATGTCTCACACAACTTTATTAGTTTAACATCTCGTTGATTAGCTGTCAACAACTTTTTCAACTTAATGTTTAGCGGTTAGGGCTCGTAAGCCCCGGTAACTCAACCGCAAGAACTATATTACACGCTTTGGCAGAAAAAAGCTACCCTTTTTTGCAATTTATTCGATTTTTTTGCAAAAGCCCCCTACTACGGCTTTCTTGGCAAGTTATGCTCATTCGGCGACGCGTTTCCGCTTTATGCATAAGTTGAGAGTTAAAGTACATAAACATGTATTCGGGTTCGCTGCCGCTTGTGAAGTTCGGCTACTTTAGCGCGTTAATCATGGTTAACATTGTGGGTACAGCCGGTCGGTCTGAAAATTTGGGCGCTGGAACGCCATGGGCACGATTCTGAGCCGGAAGCCCGCGTCTCAGAAT
>NZ_BAABMI010000119.1:0-539 GCF_054785195.1 Secundilactobacillus muriivasis
TCATAAGGGAAGGCATTCCCTATTTCTATACAATTCAGAAATCTTTTATGCATTTACACACGATATTTTACGCTCTCCGAAATCAATTGGTAATGCGAATATGTTCGATTTTATTATTGCTATTGATGGTGGTTATGCGGAAATACCTATTGAAAAAGATTTTCCATCTTCGTCATTGGGTATGTTTCAGTTCGGTGCGACTTTGTTAAAAAAAGATGATTTACAAGATTTGCGAGAAAGTGAGTTTATTTCACCGCAATTAATGCAAAAAATTCGTAATGTTGAGCATGAACAATTTTGTTTACCATTAAAAAATTGTAACTATCGAAATAATAAAGATTTTAATACGTCGTTTAGAGAGGCCATATTTGATTTATTTAACACTAGTAAAGAATCTGGTTCAGATTATACGTTACTAGATGATTTATATTGGTTAATTTTTAGAAAATATAAACATATTAGTGATCCTGAATTATTCATACCTTCCAAAAAAGTCGTCAGTTTTCATGTTTTTCAAAAACTGACGGCTTTTGATCTTG